>NZ_JAHGVE010000008.1 GCF_018835585.1 Pelorhabdus rhamnosifermentans | reverse complement strand
AATCATTACCATTGTTTAGTTTTCAGAGAGCATGTTGTCTTGCGACAGCTTTTATATGTTACCACATCGCAAGCGATATTGTCAACATATTTTTTTGCTTCACAACCGTAATTGTGGAAGCATTTGTCTGTCGTTTTTAGCGACTCGTTTATCTTATCACAGGCATTTTATTGTGTCAATGCTTTTTTCATAACGCAACAAATCATTCACTTCTTTTACATGACTAAACAATTTCTATTTACCCGAAAGTAAATGCCGATTATTAAAAAAACGACCTGCTGAATCATCCAACAGATCGTTTTCTTGATCATCCTATCTTTTTACTTTCCAAATGAATTGCAATCCTTTTTAGTGACCTCGTTATATGAAACAAAAAATAAAAGAAAGCACCTGCCAAAATAAAATGAACACCTATTCCCACAAGACCAAACAATCCATGTCCATGCATATCAATCGCCTCCTTGTAACGCTTATCTCAACTATAAGCACTACATGTGACAAAATGATGACAATCAATCATTCAAACTAAAATTTGCACAATAATCCGTAATTCCTCTCGCAATGGCTGCGGAAAATTGGTCGCGTTTAACTGGATTAGCCAGCATAACTTCATCATACGAATTACTAATAAACGCCACCTCAATCAGTACAGATGGACAATTTGTCTTTCTAAGTACTTCAAAATTTGCTTTTTTAATCCCACGATCCACACTACCAAGATTAGTAATAATTTGCGATTGAATGCATCTCGCTAATTTTTCAGATTCTCCACCAAATTGATAACAAAAGGTTTCTGTTCCTTGCGCAAAAATGTTCTCTGCACTATCACAATGAATGGCTATAAACAAATCAGAACCAAACTCATTTGCCGATTGCAAAATCTGATCCATTGCATTTTCCTGTATCTCTATCACCTGATAACCAACAGCACGTAAATACTGCGCTACCTTTTTCATAATATCACAAACAACTACAGCTTCCTGTAATCCGCTGACTCCAACAGCACCACTGTCTACGCCGGGACAGTGCCCTCCATTAATAGCTACTTTCATTGATTGCCCCCCTTTTAATTTATGTTATTCAAAATTGCCCGTTTTTGCCTAAACTATTCGAAGATTGCTATTGCAAAAGGCAAAAAAAAACACATCTCAGAAATAAATCCCTGATGTGCCTTATTCCAAATATTTTTATTGGATATGTTTACTTCTCCATTCCATTAAAACTGTATCATGCCATTCATTTCCGATTTTCGCTATTTTTTCTCTCACGCCAACTTTTCGAAAGCCACATTTTTCATGTAACCGATAACTAGCAATATTTTCCCGTATAATAGTAGACTGTAACGTCCAAAAACCAACTTCTTCTGATAAAGAAATTAACCTTTCCAGCAGAGCCTTCCCAACTCCCTGACCACAATATTTCTTATCAACATAGATACTCACTTCTACTACACCGGCATAAGCAAAGCGCTTTGAAGTCGGACTGAGAACGGCCCAACCAAGAATACTCTCTCCTGAGCAAGCAACAATTCTACATATTTTCAGATGATTTTCATCCCATTGTTCCCAGCTTGGAACTTTTGTTTCAAATGTAGCTTGCCCCGTTTGAATGCCTTGTGCATAAATTTCACATACCTGTTTCCAATCCGATGGCTGCATCGCTATAATTTGATAATTCATCAACCGTCTCTCCTTTACGCAGTATTCACAAACAATTATCATTTTCTTATTTTATCACATAAAATCAAGTGTTATTTTATCCAAGTGAACATTACCAAGCCAAAACGTTAGAAAGCTACTCAGCTAAAAAAGTCCAATTCACTTGAGCTTCCGCACAATGAATTGGACTTTTTTAATTTTTAATGATTTGATTAATGATTTGCTAACTCTTGCCCTAAAGCAAAAGCTGCATTCAAAAATTTATCGTTTTTACTAGCTGCATCAAGCTCACCTAATCCGGCTCCAATAATCGGTTTCAATCCATTCTCAAAACCAATGCCCTTAAGCGATTTTCCTACTGCATCAATACAACCAGAGTAAAGGCTAGGATCAGACTGATTTTGAGCAAATATTAATCCAAACTTTTTCCCTTTGCCAAGACTGCTTGTAAAATTAGGTTTCAAATAAGCATACATTCGATCCATTACAGGAGCTAACTGCGCTGAAAATCGTCCGAAATAAATGGGCGACCCAATAATCACAGCATCTGCCTCATTAATAGCGCGATAAACAGCTGTCATATCGTCATTCACAGCACATTTACCCGTTTTTTTACAAGCACAACAAGCTTGGCAACCACGAATTTTTAAATCATTTAGATAAAGAATCGTCGTTTGTGCATCGTTTGTTTTCGCGCCTTCTAATGCCTTCTGCATGAGCGTATCAACATTACCATTCTTTCTAGGACTACCAACAAGACCAACAATTTTCATTACTATCACTCCTCTTATTAAAATCGCTTCAAAGCAATCCACTATTTCCCAATTTCTATTATAGCACTACTCACCGAAGTTCGCGAATCTACATGGCGCGTCGTTTGGTTCCTTTCTCCATCATTACTGGCCCTCATAATTGCCACGTAAGCCTATTTCATCAGCAATTTCGCGCATCCCCTGGATTGTTTGTTCAGTATCTCATCAAATACAAGAAAAGTCTTCACTAAGCAACTAAGCTAAGCAAAGACTCTATTCTATGCAGTTAAACACTGCACACATATTACAATATGGTTGCGGGGACAGGACTTGAACCTGTGACCTTCGGGTTATGAGCCCGACGAGCTGCCAGCTGCTCCACCCCGCGTTAATATTTTATAAGTATACTACACTTATGCCATTCTGTCAATTTCCTACAATTAACAAAGGAACACCAACAATAGAGCTCTAATCATAAGCCCCATTTCCTAGCACGATCGCCAAGAGACAGGCTTCACCTGTATTTGTTATTTAATAACCATCATTTCCGTTGCTTTTATAAGGGCAGTAACTTGATCACCAGGTTTTAAATCTAAATCTTCGACTGCATCAACAGTAATTGCTGCTACCAATTCAGTCCCTTTATAATCCATAACTACTTTTGCCATAACTGTACCTTTAACAATTTCTTTCACTGTAGCTGCTAATTTATTTCTGCCGCTGACTTTCATATATAATCCACCCCTTATATTATATTAAATAAATAATACAATATAATAATCCAAATGACTAGAAAATATTCTTCAATATAAAAATTTCGCTATTTTATAATCATTTTTTCGGAAATGCGCCACAACATCTTCTAATAATCATGAGCAACCATAACGGGGATTATATATGACATATCCTGTCTATTTCCCAGTTTAACAGCTTCACTAAAGGGTAAGTAAAAAAATAAGATAAAATTTGGGACTCTGGTAACCATTCTTTAGGAAGCAGAAAATGATCCCCAATAACAAAAATCCACCTTCTAGCCTAATCACTAAGAGATGGACTTCATTATTACGGCTTAAATACATGTCGATAACTTTAAGAAAAATTCACTTTAAAGATAAAAGATCGACATTTAATCCATGTGGTATTCCATACAATACAAAAGTTGACAGAACTATTAAAGACAAAATATAGCCACCAATTACAAGTTTATCATCAAACGTCATTTCTTTACTACGGTCTTTACCTTCTTGGTGTATAGTAACACCATATTCTTCATGGCAATATGCATTGTCCATGATAATCATCCCTTCCAAACTAAGATTCTAAGCAATATGTTTTGTACAGTCTTATTATATAGCTAGGCTATCCGTTTGTAAATGAGAATGATTATTATTATAATATTAAATGTAAAGATACTTTTTAGAAAAATCTCGCAAAAAATCTATATATATTTCGAAACATTTTCTCAATCATTTCTATTTTCTTCCTTGGATTCATCCATCTCTAACAATTCATGAATAAATTTTGCTAATTCCACTGATAATTTTCCGGATTCTTCCTCACTTAATATACTATCCATCGCAAACACCACCTTAATCGCCGACTGACATCAATCGCTATTACATACATATTACTTTTTTAACTTTTGACTCGTTTAAGTGATTTACTAATATTCCATAAAAAATATAATTGCATGATTGTTGTGATAATATAAAAACCAAGCACAAATAAATCATCAAAATCATTAAATTCAATTGGAATCATTACTATTCCCCTTTATTTTTTTCTATTTAGCTTATTTTTATGCCAAAACACATTTTCTAGTTTCATCACATTTCTGTCATAGTAAAAAGGCTCTCCGGTTAATATAAGAGAGAGCAAACGAAAAATTTTCGAAAGTATTCTATTTAACGGCCAATAAGGTGACCGGATTAACTTATTTATAAAATAGCATATAAATGTGACGAAATTATGACAAAAAATGAAAAAAGCCCCAACCGGGGCCAACAAAAAAATTTACACACTTAAAATCTCATTCCCATAGAAATACTATTTCTACTATTCCATGTTCTTTCTTGCTTGACGCGAGTACAACTTCTTGCCTCATCTTTCGCCTCATAATTAATAACCCGAATAGCTGGATATTTTTTTTATAATAACCTTTTCCATTAAAGCCTCAACTTGTTCCTTGCGAACAAAACCGCTTTCCTTTTCCGTTACATTTGCCGTACCACAGGCAGAAGCAAAACGGATCGTCTCGACAATATCCAGCTTACGTTGCAACGCTACAGCAAGTCCGGCGACATACGCATCGCCAGAACCTACTGCATTGATATTTTCTACCACTGGTGGAATGGCATAATATATTTTCCCATTATAGCCGATAACCGAACCTTGCGTCCCCATTGAAATAACAGGTAGAGCAATTCCTTCTGCCATAAATTTTCGAACTTCTACTGCGGCTTCATCTGCGGATTGTACCTTGTACCCAGTGAGAAATTCGATTTCGTCCTTATTTGGCTTAATGAAAAACGGTTTTGCCTTTATTCCTTCTACTAAAGCTGCACCGCTCGTATCAAGCAGAAATTTTTTTCTTTTCGTATTGGCGCTTTCAATCAGTTTTCTATAAAAATCTTTTGCTACATTTTGTGGCAAGCTGCCGGAAGCAATGACGATGTCTGCATCATCCAAAAGTTTTTCATATTCGTTAAGAAATTCTTTTTGCTCTTCCTCACTTACAACCGGTCCAGGCTCTAATACCTCGGTCTGCTTCCCATCTGGTGTAACAATATTGATACATGCACGAGTTTCACCATTGATTCTTACGGATGCATTCGCTATGCCTTTTTCTTCAAGTTTATCAGCAATAAATTCGCCCGTTTTTCCGCCAAGAAACCCTGTTACCATACAAGCTTCCTGCATTATATTCGTTATATTGGCAACATGTGTTCCCTTGCCGCCGGCTGTATTCTGCACGCTTTTTGCTCGTACAACTTCACCGCGCCTTATATCATTGACCGTATAAATTTTATCTAACGATGCATTTAAATTCACGACTAAAATCAAGATATTTCACCTTACCTTAATATCGATTTGCGCTGCCACATATCTTGATTTTATGAGCAGTAATATCGGCCATAGCTTCCTTGCCAGCTGTCATGTATTTGCGAGGATCATTTGCTGTCGGATTTTCAAGAAAGAATTTCTTAACAGCATTTGAAAATGGAATTTTGAGATCCGTTGCTACATTGACTTTGCAGATACCAAGTGAAATTGCCTTTTGCACGAAGTCGTCCGGAACATCCGATGCACCATGAAGTACAAGCGGAATTTCTACCACTCCACGAATTCTCTTTAACCGCTCAAAATCCAGCTTTGGCGTACCTTTATAGAGTCCGTGTGCTGTGCCAATGGCAACAGCTAAAGAATCGATACCAGTAGCTTCAACAAATTGCACAGCCGTTTCAGGATCAGTGTAACTACTGTCTTTATCGCTTACGATGAGATCGTCCTCTTGCCCAACGAGCTTGCCAAGTTCTGCTTCGACCGTCGTGTCATACCTATGTGCATAAGCGACTACTTTCTTTACAAGCTTGATGTTCTTTTCAAACACTTCACGCGAAGCATCAATCATCACAGAACGAAAACCCGCATCGATATCCGCCTTGATATCTAAAATACTTTCATGATGATCTAGATGCAAGGCAATTGGAATATCCGTCTGCCTTGCCGCTGTTACGCCCATCGCCATGAGATAATCGCAATTGGCGTACGCTACGGTCGATGGTGTTGCCGCAATAATAAGCGGCGAACGCATTTTGCTTGCAACTTCTACTACAACCTGTATTGTTTCCATATTATGAATGTTAAATGCTGGTACGGCATAATGATCTTTTTGTGCATTTAATAGCATTTGTTTTGTTGATAAAATCGTATGCATCTTTATTCCTCATTCTTCCATGATTTTGTTGTTTTTTTACAAAGAATCAGCCTGCAAACAAGAGTGTATTTCATTATTTATTTAATGCAACGTTTCCTTCTTGAACCTGTTCCGCTACTTGTTTTTTATGCCAGAAATAGGTGCATATCACACAGAAAATATAGCAGGCACCAATAATAGCAAGACCAGTAACATTTGTTGTATGCATGATCTGCGTCAAAATATAAGTTATAGGACTACCGCCTTGGTCAAGTGACGCGATCTGTGCTCCGGCCGTTGTAATCTGACCGGCATTTACTGCCAAAGCCGTGTGCAAGCCAATCATCTGATTCGAGATCCAAATCGTCATGAACATTACAATTGAACCAGTGATAAGGGTTCTAAACAAATTTCCACCGTGAACACCAACGGCCATGGCAATGAAAAAACCGATTGTCGGTAAATCGCCAAATGGAAGAATTTGATTGCCAGGAACTATCGCTGCAATAAAAATCGTTACTGGAATAAATAAGAGAGAGGCTGCCACAACAGCTGGGTCACCAAGAAGCAAGGCACAATCCAGACCGATGTAAAAAGTGGAATTCTTAAATTTCTTTTGTAATACAGCTTTAGCCGTTTCAGATACTGGAAGCAATCCGGCCATAATATGCTTTACAACCTGTGGCATAAGAATAATAACTGCTGCCATTTGAATGCCGAGAGTAAGAATGCCGCGAATGTTATAATCCGCCAAGATGCCGATGATAACACCCATAATGCCCCCTACAATTGCCGGATCACCAAGTGTGCCAAAACGTTTTTCCAATTGCTCAGGGTTAAAATCAATGTCCTTGATCACAGGAATACGATCCAATATCCAATTCACCGGCACCGAGATCGGCGCAAACCAGCCTGTTGTTCCATGCGGCATCGCAATACCTTCTAAGCCAAAATATTTTTCGGTGACGGGTGCAAACCAGTCACCGATTTTATATGCATACGCCGCATGAAGCGCTACACCCAAAATACCAAGAGTATAGCTGCCCGTCGCAATGTTGACAATAGCGCCTGTAAAAGCAAAATGCCAGATATTCCAAATATCAATGTTAACGACACGAGTAAGTTTTAATACCAACATTAAAATATTTACTGCAATGGCCACTGGAATAGCGACAAGAGCAATACTACTCGCCCAAGTCATCGGTGATGAACCAGGCCAACCAATATCAATAATGTTCATTGATATTCCAAAATTTGCTGACATAGCTTTTGCTGCTGGAGCCAAATTATTAAGCATAAGTCCTATAACCAGGCCAATACCAATAAAGCCAATCCCGATGGAAATACCAGATTTAAGCGCCTTGCCAAAGGGCTGGCCGAGGCACTTTGCAACGATAAAAATAACGATTGGCAACATGACAGCGGCCCCTAAGTCAACAAAATATTGCACAAATGATAATAGAGTTTCCATTCATAAGCCCCCCTTAATATTTAGAATAAATCATGTTATACAAAATTATGTTACTTTAGATAGGACAATATCTTTTCTTCTGTGGCTTCTTTATTAATACCGCTCAAGAAAGCCATACCATTTACATAGGGCTTGCCATAATCTTTTTTTATCCTCATTGTTGTAACAATGAGATCCACACCGTCAAGATTACTTTCAATTTCCGTCATACGGATTTGAAGGATTTCCACAGCTACGCCATTTTCCTTGCAAAGTTCCTTGATTGCACTTGCTGCTACTGTTGAAGTCGCTACCGCTCCGCCACATGCCACAATAACTTTTTTCATTTTTAACTCCCGTTTTTCTTTATTTTTGAATATTCATTGCCCTGCTATGCCAAATTTTCAATCATGATTTTACAGAACTCATCTTTGTTTTTTGTTTCTTGCAATTTTTGAATAAGTTTTTCCTGTTGGAAGATTCCGAATAATTTTTGCAATATCGATAAATGTTGATTTGCCCTTTTCAATGCCAACATAAAAATTAATTTAACAGATACCACATTATCAGGATTTTCCATACTACGAAATTTAACTGCTCGTGTTAACCGCAGTACAGCAATACCGTTTTTAATTATATTATCAGCCGGTGTAGCATGAGGAATGGCAATGCCATCATTTTTCAGCACAATACCCGTCGGAAAATCATTTTCTCTTTCACTTACCGCTATGATATAAGCTGGTTTTATATAGCCTTGATGCACCATCATTTCCCCTAAAGTTTTGATAGCTGTCTTGTCATCATCAACCTGCCCATCCAAGCAAATCAAGTCTTCTTTTATTAAATCCGCAATATCCATTCACTTCACCCCTGCTACAACTGCTTTCTAAATTTTTTTATAAATGATTCATAAGATGCATCATGAATCATCTCTTTGACACCATTATATTTTACCAAATATTTAAATAATTCTATGAAAATAGGTTCCCACATTTTGAACTGTGCCTTGGCAATACTGATAAGAAACACCACTTGTACATGATGTTCTTCCCACATTATTGGTTTATCCAAAATCAATGTTGCAATGGATGAAATGGTTGTATCATTGTATATTGGATGCGGAATTGCCACGAGATTCCCAATCTCTGTAGGGGATGCTTCCTCCCGCTCAAAGACGGAAGCTTTTGTGGCATCGTTCATGAGCCCTTTACTCTTCAATTGTTCAGTTAAAAATTCAAGCGTTTCTTTCTTGTTTTGGAATTGCAACCCGACATTAAAGCAGTCAGCCCGGAAAAAAAGGTCTATCTCTGATTCTGTTGCCGCATTCGCCGAGAAAAATCTCTGTTCTATCATGTTGACTTCATTCTGATTCAGCAAATGATGCAACCAAACGATTTTGTCTGAAGAAATATGCTTTATGGAAACCGTTGTAATAACCATATCTACACTGTCAATAGCTGCTTGATCCAATTTGTATCCCGGAACCGTATCTACAACTTTAATTCTAGTTTTAAAATATTCCTCGAGTCGTGTCCGAATTAAAACCGCTGTACCTATTCCGGTAGCACAAACAAGAAGTGCTCTTCTCACATAGGCGTCGTTCTTAATGTCTAGCCTGCTTAATGCCGCACCGAAATGAATTGCTATATAACCTATTTCATTTTGATTTACTATAACATGGGCTTTTTTCTCAATAAAGCTGCCAGCAATTACTGCAATCTGAAATGCCAGTGGATATTCAGATTTAATAACTTCCAAAACATCATTGCGAATATTCATCTGGAACCGCATACGTGGAATCGAAGCTTTAAGATGTAATGCCAGCCATTTAATCAAATTCGCATCCTGAGTAAAATCTATACCTACAGTTTCATTTACTACGGTCAGTATTTCTTTGACTATTTTCTCCATATGCGCAAAGGGTTGTTCATCCACATCCATATATTTTTTGCTCGCTAACAAATGCTGTGTCAAATAATATATTTCACTTGTTGCAACATCCACGTGCATTTCGCGGTAAATCTCCTTAAAAATAGAAGCTGCAACCTCGAATTCATTCGTCTTTTCCAAAATCTTCGTCTGACTAGCCGGATACACCATATAATTCTCTTGTTTCATTCGCTTCATTATAATAGCTATATGCACTAACAAATTCTGCACTGCCATATCTGTCAAGCGAATCTCATAAGCCGTAATAACACGTAAAATAATTCTTTCTACTGTATCGAGATCAATGTCCTTAAATAAATGCTGATAAAATATATCCTTATACGTACTTTCACCTTGTTTTTTATTCAAAATATACTCTGATATACAATAACGAATTTTTGTTTCATTGCCATCAATTCGTAAACCATTCGTCTTATAACTTACAAGCTCTAAATCATATTCTGCAAGTTTTTTAGCCACCTCCTTTAAACTGATTTTAAGTGTCGAAACACTGATATAGAGGTCATCTGCGAGCTGCTGTTGTGTAATCTGTGTATTTTCCAAAGCATTATATAAGAATCTCTGGATAATAAACTTCACACGATCCTCCGCGGAAACAACATATGCATTTGTATACTCTCCCTTCATCAGTTTTTGAAATAAATCAGCCTCTTGAACTTCCAGATTGTAACCTGAGCGCGTATCCGAATGAATCACCGCACCGCACTCTGCTAGATAAGCGCCTGCATTTTTTACATCAGTACGAATCGTTCGCGAAGAAACTCCGATAAACCGGGAAAGTTCTTCTCCTGTCATACGATTCTCATGCTGTTGAAGCAATCTGATGATTTTTTGCTGTCTCTTACTTAGCATGTTTAACAATCCCTCCTGCTTTGAATTCAGTTTAACAAAAAAGCAATGGTATAGCATAGTTCATCTATTTCCTATCATTGCGGAAATAGTCTGTCATTTATGCGGAACCTGCCCTCAACTCTTACAAAGCGCGAATCAATCGCTAGTTTTCGCGCTCCCTTCATTGCAATCGTTTCTTCAGGACACACTTTGATGCTTACATAGAATATAAACTGTTGATAACTATATAGTTTGAATATTTCCTCACAATGAGGAAATATTCAAACTATGTCTAAAAAGCCCTTTCTGATATAACTTATCTTGTAAAATAACTTATGTCAGAAAGGGCGATCTTTATGGAAATGATGAAAGCATTAGTCATTGAGGGAGTACATGAACTCATTTATAAAGATATTCCGGTTCCTGAGCTTCAAGATGATGAGGTCTTGGTTAAAGTAAGGGCCTGTGGTATTTGCGGCTCCGATATACCGAGGGCCAAAGATGGTGGGGTACATTCTTATCCGATTGTCATTGGACATGAATTTTCTGGTAATATTGTGAAAATCGGTAACCAAGTTAAAAATTTTAAAGAAGGTGAACGAGTGACAGCGGCACCACTGATTCCCTGCCATTCTTGCGAAAATTGTTCCAAAGGGCGGCCAGCTATGTGCACACATTACTCTTTTATCGGTTCCCGTCAGAACGGAGCAATGGCTCAATATGTAGCAGTTCCATCACGTAATATCGTCCAAATAACCGATAAGGTCACCTATGAACAAGCGGCCTGTATTGAACCTATTACCGTAGCCATTCACGGAATTGAACGAATTGCACATTTACAGAGTGGCAAGACAGCTATTGTCTACGGTTGTGGAACGATTGGTATTCTCACCATGCAATGCCTTAAAGCAAAAGGTATCGAATGCGTTTATGTAATTGACATCGAGGATGAAAAACTGGAACTCGCAAAAAAAATGGGAGCATATAAGACAATTAATTCTTCAGAAATCGATGTGCCTATGTATTTTGAAAAGCATGGCAAAGTTGACTATGTTTTTGAAACAGCCGGAGTTAACATTCTGCAAAGTCAGGTGCTCAGTCTTGTAAAAAAAACAGGTTCAGTTGTTTACATCGGTACGGCACACCACGACGTAACGATTCCTTCAAAAATATTTGAGCTTATACTTCGTGGCGAACTTAATGTGACAGGCTCATGGATGAGCTATTCAGCCCCTTTTCCCGGCAATGAATGGAAAGCTGCAATGGAATACTTACAATCTGGCAAAATAAGAGTGGATGAAATGATTACGCACAAATTTCATCTTTCAGCCGGATACCGAGCTTTTAAAGCGATGCTCGATAAAAGGCAAAATTCATTAAAGGTGATGTATGTAATGGATTAAGATAATAATGATGCCATGCATATTCTAATAAGTGTTAAATTAAAATAAAAGTATACAAAGGGGACGGTGGTTGAGTCTGCATAAAGACACTCCCACCGTCCCTTCATTTTCACTTTTGATTAGTTAGCATCCCTTTACCTCGGTATTCGAGTTATTGGGAAAAATTATATCATCGCTTTTTCTTTTTGCACTCGAGCTATTATTTTTACTTATGAATTATTCCGGATTCACTTCAAGTATATTCCGATTGTAAGTTGCTGAATCTATTTCATTCATTATTCTACTAGTAGCAACGCCAGCGATCATGGCTCCGCTTACATTCAACGCAGTTCTTCCCATATCAATCAACGGTTCAATGGCTATCAGCAAACCGACGATTCCCACTGGCAAACCCATTGTTGAAAGCACGATCAGAGCTGCAAACGTAGCGCCGCCGCCGACACCCGCAATCCCAAAAGAACCGATAGCGACAATAATTACTAACTTAATTAGGAAAGCGAGATCAAGAGGGTTAATACCCACTGTAGGAGCAACCATCACGGCCAGCATCGCTGGGTATATACCAGCACAACCATTCTGTCCAATGCTTACTCCGAAAGAAGCCGACAAATTTGCGTATCCCGAAGGCACCCCCAACTTATTGATCAGTGCTTCAATAGTTAGCGGAAGTGTTCCCGCACTCGTCCGAGATGTAAAGGCAAAAATCAGTACAGGTATGACTTTTTTGACATAAATAACGGGATTGAATCCCATCAAAGCAAGTATTATCAAATGCACTATAAACATCATGATAAGTGCTACATAAGAAGCAATTACAAATTGAATTAGTTTGTAAATATCGGCGTAATTACTTGTAGACACAAATTTAGTCATCAATGCCAAAATTCCATAGGGCGTCAATACCAATACAAAATCCACAAGCTTCATCACAATATCATTTGCTGTCTGGATTGCATTGACGAAAAATTCCGCAGATTGAGGTTTCGATTTCTTAATACCCAGCACGGCAATACCAATAAACGTTGAAAAGAAAACAACTGATAATGTATCCGCACTACCTTGACCAGTCATAGCATAAAAGGGATTGGTTGGGATTATTTCTATCAACTGCTGCTGCACAGGTTTGGTATTAAATGAAGTCAATTTTCCTTCAACGCTTTTTGCAGCACCCATCTCAGCCTCGCCTACCTGCAGCCCCTCCGCCGTCAAATGAAAAGCTAAGGAAGACCCTGCTCCTATTACACCCGCAATAGCAGTAGTGAAAAGCAGTATGCCGATAATCAGTCCTCCAACTCTACTAAGAATTCTAATATCCTTCAGGTTCGTGATAGCTGATGTGATTGATACGATAATTAAAGGCATAACAATCAACTTGAGCAACCGTACATAACCCGATCCTATTACATCAAACCAACTATTCGATTGTTTAATAACATCCGATGAACCACCAAAAATACTCTGCAATACGCCACCAAATATAGCTCCAAAAATAAGTCCTGTCATAACTCGCATCCCAAAACTCATATGCTTACGTTGCATATAATATAAAATATACACGAGTCCAAGTATTGCTATAATATTAATACTTACTGCTAAATAATGAATCATATTTCTCCTACCTTTCGTAATTAACTTATTCCCGACGATAAAAATTTGAACTTGTAATGACTTTTTTAATACTATTGTTCACACACGTCTTTCATTCATAGAACGTTTGCTTTTAAGCCTTAGGTTATCTATTTCTCTGTCTAAAGAAAAAATAAAAGACTAAGGGAACCACATAAGCAGTTTCCTCAGCCTTCAGTTTACTGATCAGCCAATAAATATCCTACATACGTAGTATAACACACTCTTTTATCTATGCCAATATTTTTGAAGTCATAAATTATTCCTGTTTTGTGGTCTACATGAACGTCTTTAGTGAAGATTTCGCAGCAGACCGACGTTCTTCAGGAACTTTGCTATACCGTCCTCGTCATTGGAAGCCGTGGTCTCATCCGCGGCTTCCTTTATTTCTTGCGGTGCATTGCCCATCGCCACGCCAAGACCGGCATACTCCAGCATATCGACGTCATTATAGTTGTCGCCGAAAGCAATAATTTCCTGAGGCCGCAGGCCGAAATCATCGAGCAACACGCGGATGCCGTTCGCTTTGGAAATCGAAGCCTCTATGATTTCAAGCAAAATCGGGCTGGAGCGCACCACATGGAGCAAAGGAAATGCCACCTGCAGTTCACGCTCCATTGCCTCGCAAACAGTCGGTTCGCACATGCACAGAAGCTTATGCGGCAGCTGCCCCTGCGTCAACAGCGAGATGAACTCAGCTTCTCTCGGCATCGCCTGCGTGATCGCAATCTCCCGCTGCACATGGGGATCGCCAGTCTCACGTACATACCAGGTATCTCCCGCATAATAATTAACAACCGCCTGCGGCCAGCGGGTCTCTATTTGCCCCAGGATGCATGCTGTTTCTTCAGCAGGCATTCTTTTGCTATAGACCTCGCGCCCGTCCGCCAACAAAACCAGCGCACCGCTGTAGCTGATCAGGGGAATCCTTATACCGATGCTTTTTAGGATGTGCTGGATTGCAGCCGGCATACGGGCAGATACCAGCACAAAGGGAATCCCCTCCTCTGTCAGCTGTTTTACCGCCGCTGCCGTAGTCGGCAGCACTTCATGCTGCGTGGTTAAAAAAGTTCCATCAATATCTGAAAAAATCGCTTTATAGGACATAAGTTCCTGCCTCCATCTGTTATTTTTTCAAACGATATCTACCCGAAAATCAATACTGCAGATATGCATTGATTTCTTTTTGTAATTTGTTCAGCGCATTGTTGAATGGTTCGACATTGTTGATGATTTTACGCAATTCATTGTCCGCCCGCATCATCGCCGAAGCATATTTGCGGAACTTCGGCGGCACAGTCGCATCGCTCATAACTTCGCTGATGATCGATACATCAATTTTTTCATCCCCGGGTGCATCCTTCATCAAAATCTGCCGAGTACGCTCAGAACCGATCACTTCCCGACGTACAGGAAGCCCCTGGGAATCGCTCAGGACCAGTTGTTGGATCTCTTCATCATAAGAGAGCTTCTTTAAAAATGCCCAAGCCAGATCTTGATGCGCTGTACGGGCACTCATGCCGATGAGCATCGTATTAAGCTCTGAGGTGTTTTTACCGGACGGCCCAGCCGGCAGTTTGATGCAATCCCATTCAAAAGCCGCATATTTCTTGATCCGCCAAGGATACGGCTTATACGTGCGGTACTCGGCGAAGGTGAATGGACGGAACGCGACTTTTCCCATATCAAAATCTTTAGCCGTCACGTTATAGCCATGATTGACAGCGTTAAGCTCCATCATAAATTTTACGGCTTCTTCCATGCGGCTATCGGCAAAATTCGAAAAATTTCCGTCGCTGCGGAAAAGTTCCAGCCCATTGGTGACAACTGCTTGCTGCCAGTTATAATCATAAAAACCAAATTGATCAATAATGCCGTCCCCATCCGTATCTTTCGTAACCTTGCGGCAAATGGATAAAAAATCCTGCCAAGTCCAATTGTTGTCCGGCATCGGTATGCCTTCACGTTCGAGCAGCGTCTTGTTGACAAACATCAGCGTCGGATCGCTTTCAAACGGCAAGGCATATTGTTTTCTTGCATATTGCCCATAGGTCAGCGCCGCCTGATAATAATCGTCGCTAGAAAAAGAATCATCGCCCACTTCAAGCGGGTCCAGCTCTTTCAAGACACCAGTCGAAGCATAGAGATTAAAATCATCGGCGAGTACAAAGAACACATCCGGTTCTTTGCCGTCCAGAACCTGCTCGGCCAGCCATTCGGCATAATCTTCTTTTTTGATGCCGCTCACATATGTCACCTTGACGTCTGGATGTTCGGCCTCAAAACTCTTGATGGCTGTATCCACGATCGCGTAAGAATCCCCCGCCGGCACATTCCAGTTACTACCGGCAAAAACACCGACACGAATGACCTTCGGTGCCTGCCGGAGACATAAAGCATAATTCACCGCAAACCCAGACAGCAAAAGCGCAACGGCAGCAAATACTATTTTCCACTTTTTTTGCTGAACAATCATTCTGCTCCCGCCTATTCTTCCGGCTCGCTCTTTTGCACCATGCCGGTCTGCACCGCCCAAATCGCCAGCTGGGTGCGGTCACGCAGATTGAGTTTGCTGAGCGCCGTACTTAAATTGTTACGCACCGTGCCTTCCGACAGATTAAGCTTGCCCGCGATTTCCCGGTTCGACAAGCCCCGCCCGACCTGGCAGACGGCTTTTCGTTCCGTGCGCGTGAGTTCCTCCACGCCGCGTTCCTCGACTTTTACGGCAAAATTGTTCTGAGCCATCTCGGAAAAAAGCTTCACAACTTTCGTGATGATGTTCGGATTGATCATCGCGCCACCGCTCACAACAGCCCGAATGGCATTTGAAAGTTCCGTCACCGATACGCCTTTCAGCAGATAGCCGCTCGCTCCATACTTTAAGGCATTGTAGACATACTCATCGTCATCGAAGGTCGTCAAAATAATGATCTTGATCTTCGGATATTTTTCCTTGATAAGATTCGTGCACTGCACACCATCAATCTCCGGCATGCGTACGTCCATCAGGATCACATCGGGCTGCTGTTTCTTTAAGAACTGCAGAACTTCCGCGCCATTTTCGGCCACGCCGATGACCTCCATGTCCGGATTCATATTCAAAACAATCTCCAGGCTCTCACGGATGAGTTCCTGATCATCTGCAATCAACACTTTTATCATCATAACTTTCCTTCCTGCTCATGGGAATCGACGCCTTTATGATAAAGCCGTTTTCCCCTTCGCATTGCAATGTTCCTTTTAACAGCGCCAGCCGTTCCTGCATATGCCGCAAACCGAACCCCGGCTGGACATTGCTACAGCCGATCCCATTATCCTCCAGCAGAATCTGCAGTCCGTTCTCCTCACAGGTAATCGCGATTCTGATCTTCGCCGCATGGCCATGCCGGTTAGCATTCGTTATGCCCTCCTGCACCACGCGGTAAATGACCTCCTCTTCGTCCTCCCGCAAATGCTCCGGCCAGCCGGTCCCCATCAGTTCAATACGCATGCCGCTGGCGGCCGAAAAATCCTCCACCATCTGCTGCAACGCCGCTTTGAGAGAAAGCTTTTCCAAACCATCCGGGCGCAGCTTTTTCACCGAACGCCGCACATCCGTAATGCCATGACGTGCCGTATCACCGATTTTCTGCAGCTGCCTCTTCGTGAAATCCGGTGCTGCATCAATCGTTGCCAGACAGGCATCAAGCCCGGCCGCAATACCGGTCAGTGCGTGACCGAGCGTATCGTGAATCTCGCGAGCCAGACGGTTCCTTTCCCGAGTCTCCGCCATGCGCTCAACTTCGATTGCATAGACTCTGAGCTGTTCGTTGGCAGCATTAAGCTGAGCATTGAGCGACTTTATCCGTTCTTTTTCCTTCTGTTGGCTCTGAACGAGCATGATCATATACATGACGAAAATAATCAAATTGAACGAAGTAAAAATATTGCAGGCAGCCTTCAGTACGCCTTGTACCGCCGGATTATAATACGAAATATACGCTTCAATCGGTACCATCTTCATCTGCAGAGCCGCCAGATTATAATTGGCGATCAAATACAATCCCAGCATCGCGAACATCAACAGTACCCGCTGATTCTTGCCCTGATAGCCATGCACGAGATCAGCCACAACCATGAGTACTACACCGTCATAAGCCATATTGATGCTGCGCATGACCACCACACAAAAAAAGATCTCCAGGAATAGAATCAGATATTTCCAAAGAGATTCCTTGAGACTGTCCTGACGGTATAGAAAGCTCATTCCCAGGAGCCCTAAAAAAGAGAGGACGGCCAAGCAGAAAATTTTCTGCGCCGGCCATGGCACAACGGACAACGGATCAAGAAACGATCGGGCCGCCAGGGAAAGGTTAATCTTTGCCTGCGTAACACTCATAAAACCGGCCAAAAGAAAAATCACAAGCCCATTAAAGCTATACATGAAATAATGGATACCGGATATAGTTTGTCTGTTCTTCGCTGCTGTCATCAGTCCCACCCCGCGATGTTATAGCGAAATACATTTTCCCGTGTCAAAAGATCTGTCGGCAATTTTATGAGTTTATCGCCATGGATTCCAGCCAATATCTCATACGCCCGTGCCGCAGCGATACGTCCCATAACCCGTGGTGACTGCAGCGCGGTTGCTGTCATGTGCCCATCCGCGATCATTTCCTTCGTCTCCGGTGCCCCGTCGACACCATAAACACGTACGTTTTGGAGTTGCCCCGCATTCTTGAGTGCCGCCATAGCGCCCATCGCCGCCGGATCGTTGAGTGCCATGACAATATCGATATCCCTATGTTTTGCCAAAAGCTGTTCCATTGCCGGCATAGCGAGTTCCAGCTGGCCTTTGCACTCCGCCGCATCAATGATGTTGAACGAAGGATATTTTTGTATCGTGTCCGTAAATCCCTGAATGCGGTCTACCGCAGATTTCGCTTCCGAATGCTTGAGCAAAACAATGTTTCCCCCGGGGGCATTTGCCGCCAAATGTTCAGCGCATTCGACCCCTGCCAAATAATTATCCGAAACAATTGTACAGGCTACAAGCTTATCATCTTCCACATTCGTATCGATCACAATGACGGGGACATGTGCCTTATAGGCGATCTCAAGTGCCGGACCGATTTTCTGCCAATCCACAGCATTCAGGAATAAAACATCAATCCCACTGTCGATAAGCGCCTGGATCTCCTCCGCTTGACGCGAAACGCTCAGTGCCGGATCACGTGAAATCAGAATATCGCCATGATTTTCGACCACCGCCCGGATTTCTTCATCAATGATTTCATAAAACGGATTATTAAGTGTCATATAGACCGCACCAAATTTTATTCGATGTTCATTCTGACGCATCGAATAATCCTGCGCTAAAAACCTGTCTGTCAGGAACGCCAGCACTCCGCCGACGAGTAGCAAAAGCAGCAATAAAAGCAACCTTTTTTTGCATTTCTCTAACATGATTCACCTCGCATCCTGCAACAACACTTTGCTAAAATTATACTACTTTTCTGACTGGAAAGGCACTCCGGATAGAACCAAAGAAAAGAGATGCTGTCCGATACACGATCCGACAACATCCCCGGTATTTATTGTTTTCCCTTTTCAACCAACCCTAAAATCTTTGCGACATTTTTGCGACCGTTCACGATACCCCTACGCACAAGCAGTGCTGCTACAAAGGCGGCCGTTGCGACCACGCCGCCGCTAATACCTGACACAATCTTTCCCGGCGATGTCTGAAAACTCCACCAGACCAGAACGATTCCGATCCCAGACATTGCGATCAGCAGCCGAAACCAGCACTCAAGATTCTTTACCATCTTGAGCTGCAGCGTTGCTTCCCGTAGCAGCGCATCCTGTTTTTCCGCCTCCATAGACATCCTCCCGTGCGAAAATCCGCGTTTTTAATAAGACAAGCCCGGATCAAAGAATCCAATCAAAACACCGACAAAAGCGACAATAACGAGCAACAGCATGACCATCGTCGGTGAGATGTTCTTCTTCGTCATGAGCCACCAACAGAAGACAACTGCAAGTCCCGAAAGCATCTTCGGATAAATGCCGTTCAAGGTTTTCTGCAACTCTCCGCCCCCCGGCAAAACAAGCGAAGTATTGATGTTGATCCAGGAAGCGGCAACTGCACCGATGACAATCGTACCGATCATGATGATCGAATCACGAATGGCCTGTGCCTGTTCGCCGACGAGAACTTCAACGGCTTTACCGCCAAGATCATAGCCTTTAAAATATGCATACCGCATGCCGAACCACATCAAAACGTTCCAAACAACAATGTAGAAAATCGCCCCGAGTGGATTGCCGTCGCCCGAAAGTCCGAGTCCGATACCGAGAAGAATCGGGATGAGCGTCCCGACAATCATCGAATCGCCGATGCCGGCGAGCGGACCCATAAGACCAGCGCGAATACCATTGATGGCCTCGCCGTCGATTGGCTGTCCATTGGCTTTGGCTTCTTCAAGACCTGCCGTCATACCGACAACAAGAGCGCCGATTTGAGGTTCCGTATTAAAGAAAGCCGTATAGGTCTGCATCGCATCTTTTTGCTGTTCCTTCGTATCATAGAGCTCTTCGACGACTGGTAGCATCGCACACAGATAGCCGAACGTCTGCATATGTTCCTGAGAAAAGCAGGTTAGATTTCCATAAAACCATGATAAGAACGATTTATTCAGCGTCTTTTTCGATAGTTTCTTCATGATCAGATATCCTCCTCATCATCGTCATCTGCTGCTCCTGCCGGTGCCGCAGCACGTTGGTTCTGCACCATGATGACCTTATAATTGATAATCGCAAAAAATGAGCCGATAATCGCCGATGCAATGAGATTGAGGCCCATGCAGGCCGCAAGCGTGAATCCAAAGAAAAACGTGATGAAATCGAGTGGTTTTTTTACAACCTGTTTCAAAAGGATCGCAACACCTACTGCTGGAAGCAAGCTGCCGACCGTGAAAAGCGTCTTCATCGCAATGCCGCTCATCGGCAGATAAGCTTTCATGACATCGACCATACCCGCACCAGCCATCGTGATGACAAACGTTGGAAGAAACGAGAAAATGACATGCGAAATCCAGGGAAGCCCCATATCTACCAGATACAGCTTACCGAAATCACCTTTTTCGACAGCCTTCCAGCCAATATGCTGCCAAATGAGATTCGTCGTCGCCGTACTATAGAACAGCACCGTACCGAGCGTACCAACGGCTGCACCAAGTGCGGCCGCCATCGCCTGTGCCTGTGGCGTTGCCGGATCAAGCCCCATCCCCTTAACTGCACAGATGGCAAGCGGAATACCGATATAGCTGACGGCGCGGACATCGGCTGAAACCGTGCCGCCCGGCGTCACGAGCGCAATATAGATGATCTGGATCGCAGCACCAATAATAATACCAGAACGAACATCGCCTAAAATAAGACCTACGATAAGACCTGCGACCAAAGGACGACCGAGCGTATAGTTACCAAACGTGGTTCCGCCAAGACCCGGCATACTCGACAAGCACGCACAGAGGCCCAACAAGGCGGCTTGAATTGCATTGATTTCCATGACTGATCACTCACTTTCTTTTTAATTAAAACCAAATTGGCCGCGGAATTTTTTCCAGTTGCCAATGGCTTTTTCCTTGATGAGGGCGAATTCAACTTCATAACCAGCCTGCATGATGGCTTCCAATGCCTCAGCTTCCGCCTGCGTGATTGACTGGTTGCTGCCAAGCTGGACTGCACCCGGACGATCGTTGCATGGACCGATAATAATTGTCTTGATGCCTGGATCAAATTTCTGATCGACCAGGATCCTTTTCATATCAATCGGGTTCTTCGTAATCAGGAAATAGCGCGTATCGCTTTCGATAACCTTCTGACATTTTTTCTGCCAATCTACCATCGACCAAACAAAAGTCTTCTTGCCCGCAGCGTTCTTATACGCAGCTTTCAGTACCGGATTGGTTGCTGCCGCATCATTAACAGCAACCAATCCGTCGCACGGATATTCGAGCGCCCAACGCGTACAAGTCTGACCATGGATCATGCGGTCATCTACTCTGACAAATGTAATCGACATATTATTCTTCCTCCTCAGATGTCATCTTCGTCTTCATCTGTTACAAGTTCGAACTCCTGAATTGCGTCCTTCGCTTCAGCGAGTACCGTTCCTTTGCACACAGACGGATCAAAGGCCTCCCCGCTCAGTACCACCGTAAGCGCCATCGGCAGATTCATGCCGCCAAAGGCCTGCGTCACCGGCAAGAGGCCTTGGCTTGCCAAAACATTCATCGCCGTCGTGAGCGGCGAACCGCCGATGATATCCGCCAATAATACGATGCGGTCCTCCAGCGTGATTTTCGCGCTGAGCTTCGTAAAAGCTGCCGCATATGTATCGGCATCCATGCCGTCTTTAAGACTTACAGACAATACATTCTCGCGATCACCGGCAATCATTTTCACAGCCGTATGCAGCCCCGGCGCAAACTCGCCATGGCTGACCAGAATTACATAAAACATCGCTTTCCTCCTTTAGAAATAATAACTATAATTTCCATATTTCGAAACGCTTTATAATATTCCGACAATTAAGATTTTACCATAACGTAAAAAAAAAGCAGCTGAACATTGTCACCAATTTCAATGACATTCGTCACCTTTTGAGTACGAATGTCATTTTATTCTGTTATCAAAACAACCACAGAAAGGGCAGATTGAATTTCTTCAATCTGCCCTTTCTTGTATACATAATTTCAATTCAATGCTTTCCTAGCAGTTTCAAAACTATCAAATCCAAACATTGGCTTGACTTGTCAGAATAAATCGGTGGTCTTGTTCAATAAAATTGTTTAAATTTGAATATTTTACTCGGTTATCTTTCTTATCGAAATCCGCCATTTAATCTGTTCGCATAGCCCAATATGGTTCATGTCTATTGTTATTCTATGCGGGGCCGCCCGAATTATGGCTTGAGGATAGGTAATCTTGAAGGTGGCGATCCTTGCTCAAGAGCAGATGAGGCATTTGTCCTCCAGCGCGTTCATATGCGCGTTGAATCAGTTTGTCACGATTTACAACCACCCGCTCGTGTTTGCCGTAGCCTATTTCACCGTGTTCATCATAGGCCACGATATTAAAGATCATCCGGTCTCCACGCACATCTGCCAGAGTGGCTCTGACTTGTACATTCATGCCAATTACAGTGGGCACTGTATGCGTAAATTCCATTTTATGTCCGACACTAACGAATCCCTTCGGAAGATAATCCTCAACAGTGTCAACTGCAGCATCCATCATCATTGCGGCAAATGCTGGTGCAGCCAGCAGATCAGGCAAGGCTCCCGAACCAACACTCGCTCCGGTATCACGCTGTTCTACATTTCTCTGTTTAACTTTGTACATTCCCTGTCGTTAACAGAGATTCAAGCTCTATCATCTGGTTACCTCCCTTTTTAAATTTGAATTATTTACTTTTCTTATTTTGTGTAGTATGCCAAAAGGTATACTAGAACC
The DNA here is from genome assembly GCF_018835585.1 of Pelorhabdus rhamnosifermentans. Lineage (NCBI taxonomy): Bacteria > Bacillati > Bacillota > Negativicutes > Selenomonadales > Sporomusaceae > Pelorhabdus > Pelorhabdus rhamnosifermentans. The sequence continues at coordinate 200,468 of NZ_JAHGVE010000008.1, read as the reverse complement.
GGTTAGAAACACATTACGTGTGCTCATGACTCGAATACTTCCATTTAAATAAATGCTGTGATAATCTCCATATAGATTGCAGTTTTCATCTGCAATTTTGATTTACAATGCAATTGTCCTTTTTCACGGATACGACGGCTTTCTCGCCAACAATAGCAATAGGTAATGATTGGTTCAAATCGCCATACACAGTACAGCCATTTTCCACAATGGCTGCTGGCCCAATAATAGCATTTTCAATATATGCGTCAATGCCGATGTACGCTCCTGGCATGATCACTGAATTTTTAACTTTAGCCCTTTTACCGATGTACGAATCGGCAAATATAATAGAGCCATCTATTTGTCCCAAAATAGAAGACCCGTCACTAATCAGTGATCGCTTTGAATGATCAATACTCGCCGTTATGAGTGGTAAGGTGGAATATATGGGCCACGTCATATCCTCAATGTCAAAACCGGGTGGATCTGATAGCAGGTCCATATGTGCTTCATACAAACTAGCCACTGTTCCTACATCCTTCCAATAGCCATTGAAAGGATAAGCAAACATTGCTTCCTCATGAGCAATCATAGCGGGAATAATATTCTTCCCAAAGTCATGACTAGAACTTGAATTTTCCTGATCCATTTTTAGATAATATTTTAATTTAGACCAGGAAAATATATAAACCCCCATTGAAGCAGTATTATTTCTGGGAAAAGTAGGTTTCTCAGTAAAATCTTCGATGGCACCATTGGAATGGGTCCCTAAAATCCCAAACCGCGATACTTCAGCCCATGGAACCTTAACAGTGGCAATAGTTGCAACAGCTCCCTTACTCTTGTGGTAACTCAGAAGCAGATTATAGTCCATTCTATAGATGTGATCTCCAGATAGGATAAGAACATATTCTGGAGAAAACCGTTCAATAAAGTCTATGTTCTTGTATACAGCGTTAGCTGTACCATCATATAAATCGCTTCCGTCAATAGGCGGAAGTGTGTGTATCGTACAAGGGGTACAATACAGTTCAGGTTGCCGTCCTGTACTAATTTGATTATCCAGCTTAAACGGACAGCTGGAAGTCAGCACACCGACAGTATCAATACCTGAGTTATAACAGTTGCTCAAAGTAAAGTCAATTAGACGATATCTGCCGCCAAATGGTATGGCTGGCTTAGCAATTTGGGTTGTCAGTGCCGCTAGACGAGTCCCTTGGCCACCTGCCAAGATTATAGAAAGGCATTCTTTCTTAGTCATATTTCACCCCAGAATAGCTTAAAATGATTGAAAAGACATGATAATTCATGCCTTTTCGACGATTATTTATTACTAATTTTTGATATTAAAGCTATAATTCATACAGGAATTATTATCCCAATTATTAATTGGATCTTTAAAAGCAACATTCAAAGAATCCGCATTTGCCGCTTGAATTGTTGCTTCAAAACCAGAAGAAGTGCGAATCATTTTAATGTCCCGGCTGCCTTGCCAATGTTTACCGAAACCGACATGTGCGTATACCTCACAAGCCCCACTCTGAGCTAGTAATCCATTGTAAACAATGGTCACATTCTGATATTTTTCAGGATTACTGGGTTTAACAATAACACCATTGGATAAATATTTTTTACTCGCAGCCTTGAACATAAAAATTCCTCCTTTCATAATATTCTTATTGTGCCTAGTTCTTTTTTTTAAGATACCTAAAAGAACCATTACTAATTTTGCCACTTTTAATTTTAAATAATTCAATACGATCAAACTGGGATTGACTTGCGGATAGTTACCTGTTATATCTTGTCGCAAGCTCAGCAAGCTGTCCGGCTAGCTTGTCGGTTAGGGTAGCTTTTCGGCAACGCCATGCCCAGTTTGCATCACCTATTGTGCCGGGAAAATTCATGCGAGCCTCACCACCCAGGCAGAGAATATCCTGCATGGGAATAATGACCGTATTGGCATTACTCGCATAAGCCATTTCAATTAGTTTCCAGCACAGTTCACCAGATGTCTGACCATCCTCAAACTGCAGTAGCTTATTTACGCACTCAGCCACACAAGGCGCGGCAGTCAAAACGTATTTATACCAACCTACGGTCGTATCATTATCATGGGTGCCGGTATAAATGGCGGTATTTTTTTCACACATAAGCGGCATACATTCGCCTGCCTCGTCCCTGTTAAAAGCAAAATGTAACACTTTCATGCCAGGAAAATAGAACTCATTTTTCAGATCATCTACCTCTGGCGTAATGATGCCCAAATCTTCGCTTATAATCGGAAGTTCACCCAAGTATTTCTGCATAACGGTAAAAAAGCTGGCCCCCGGCCCCTTGACCCACCGTCCGTTTACAGCCGTAGTTTCTCCCTGCGATATCTCCCAATAAGACTCGAAGCCACGGAAATGGTCAATACGAATAACATCTACCAAATTTATTAGAATACTAAACCTTTCCCGCCACCATTTATAATCGTTTTGCGCCATTCTATCCCAGCGATAATGAGGATTTCCCCACAATTGGCCGTTTGCACTGAAATAGTCTGGGGGTACTCCCGCTACCTTGACTGGCAGCCGTTCTTCATCCAGTTCAAAAAGTTCTGGATTAGACCAAACGTCGCTGCTGTCATACGAAACAAAAATAGGCAAATCACCAATAATTTTTACCTTTTTGATTTTAGCGTGATGTTTAAGTTTCGACCATTGTGTAAAAAAGACGTATTGCAAAAATCGGTGATAGTTAATTTCTGGTGCCAACAACTTTTGGTAATATTCAACTGCTTCCTTCACCCTGGAGGCAATATCTTTGGGCCATAAATTCCACGGCCGACCACCAAAATACTGTTTAAGTGTCATAAACAGAGCATAATTATCGAGCCAACTACTGTTTTCTTTTACAAATTTTCCGTATATAGCTGGCGGTTCCTGCTTCCCGAAAATACAAAAAGCTCGTCGCAGCAGTTCTTCTTTAAAGATTTTTACCTTATCAAAATTCACCTTATCCTGATCAAATATTGGATGAGCTTTGACTTCCATCGCCGACAACAGTCCATCTTTGACAAGCCTGTCCAACGAGATCAAATAATGATTGCCAGCAAAAGCCGACAAGCACTGATAAGGAGATTCGCCAAATCCTACTGGATTCAGCGGAAGAATCTGCCAATTTTTTTGTTTTCCTTCATGAAGAAAATTAATAAAATCATAAGCTTCTTCACCTAAATCACCTATACCGTATTGAGAAGGCAGAGATGTAGGATGGAGCAGCACGCCGCATTCCCGCTTAAAAGCAGATTTTTCCACCTGCAACAACAGCTTTCCTTCCAAGGGCTGTAACGTGATAACTATTTTTCCACTTTTGACGGAAATATTGACATCCTTATTCAAAACATCTATCATAGACCCTCGGCACCACGGGCGAACATCCAGTTCTACTGTTAACGCTTGGTTTTTATTGCGGTTAAAAGCTACTAAAAACGTATTATCAGCCTTGATTTGTCCAAATACATCTCGCCCACCAACAATTCGGCGAACATAAGCATATACATCAGCCTCAGCTTTTATAATAATCCATTGACCAGTCCGTAAAGCGTCATATTTGTTCCGATAGCCAATAATTTGTCTATACCAGGCCTGCAAATCTCCATCCTCATGATCCCAAGGATAGGTTCCGCGATTAAAAGGATCTATATATCCTTCGACTCCAGCCTCATCGCCATAATAAATACAGGGCACACCTGGAAACGTCATCTGCCATAACACTAGCATTTTCAGTCGCGCTATAGCTAGTTCTTTCTGCTTAGCACTCAGCCGATATTGGGCCTGCTCGGCAATTGATAATTCACTATCTGGTGGAGCTTCACCTAACAATGTAAGCACCCGTGGAACATCATGAGTTCCTAAAAAATTCATCAGTGCATAAAAAATTTCTTTAGGATAATTTTCACACATACTCATCAGAACTTGATGAGTATATTGAGCATCAACATAGCCCAACACAAAGTCCAACAACGCTTTCCGCAATGGATAATTCATTACCGAGTCCAACTCTTCGCCCTGCAAATACTGACGCAATTGTCCGTAACTAGTTTTACGTGAAGCGTCTTCCCACACTTCACCGATGAGAACAGCTTCGGGGTCAGCAGCTTTTAAAGTCTTATACAGTTTTTTTACAAATTGCTCAGGAAGCTCATCCACCACATCGAGACGCCAGCCTTTAGTACCTTGCTTAAGCCAATATTTTACCACACTGTCTTCGCCTTCGATGATAAAATCTACATAGGAAGGTTCCGTTTCTTCGACATTCGGAAGAGTATCAATTCCCCACCAAGATTCATAAACGTTAGGATAATCAATAAACCGATACCATTTATAATAAGGGGAATCTGGAGACTGGTAAGCACCTGTCCCCAGATAGCGTCCCTCCCGGTTAAAATACACACTATCACTGCCGGTATGACTAAATACACCATCAAGGATCACTGTAATACCTAACTTTCTAGCCTTCGCACACAACTCGGCAAACAGTTGGTTATCGCCCAGCATCGGATCAATTTTTTTATAATCACCCGTATCATAACGGTGGTTACTGGCTGCTTCAAAAATCGGATTAAAATAAATAACGCTAATACCCAGTTCCTTAAGATAGGAAAGTTTGGCCATAACGCCCCGAAGATTACCGCCAAAAAAATCATAAGACACGATCCGCTTAGTATCCACATCCCTAATATAATATGGAGTATTTCCCCAATCGCTATGGATCACACTGCCTTTCTTAGGATTAAGAATTTTGCCGTCAGGCTCACCATTATAAAATCTATCAGGAAAAATTTGATACATAACCGCTTCTTTAAACCAATTTGGCGTGTTCAGACCCTTTTTAAATACTGTAATCTGGTAAGAAGGTGGTGGAGCATCATAGATTTGTCCGATTCCGCCTAAAATAGCGGCATTATTGCCATAGTAACGCTGTATACCCTCTAATGTCACCATAAAATAATACCATAAAACTCCTGAATTACTTGGAGCTGAGATTTGAACCTGATATGTCCGACAATCACCATTGACTTGCATCTGCTCCATAGTTGTAATGGTTTCGCCAACACCATCCTGCCAAATTCTCAACAGCACAGTCTCAGGCACTTTTTCTGATTCAACCCTCAACTTCAACAATATCTTTTGTTTACAAGAAACAGCCCCAAAGGGGCTGCGAAAAGCTATTTCCTGCGAATTATGGAAAATCAAAGCTTGTTTCACAATGATCATCTCACTCCCTTGGCCTATTGCAATAACATGCCGCTTAACTGACTTAGACGCTTGCATCCCGTATGATAAGAACTAGTAAATTCGTCTTCCGAACAATCGCAGCGGACAGGAACATTCGGCCGTACTTTCCAAATCTTCATAGCATATTCAGCAAATACCCGATCTCCGGCAAATCTACCTGAATGTGCAATATTAGCTATACACATTTTTGACCACATTTTATGATCCCGATACCGGCTTTCGAGTAACTTCTGAGCATCAACATAAGCGGCGAAATCTTTGAGAACAAAGTATTGGTCATTGTGTTGCAGTAAGGACTCATATAATACTCGAAATTCTTCCCGTCCCACCGGTAAAAAGCCGTTAATAAGCTGTTCCATAACGGTTTTTACCCTGCGATCACTATTATAGATATCCCATGAACAATAGCCGCCATGGTTGTAATAATCCAGTACTTCCTGAGCGGTCAGTCCGAAAATAATGATATTGTCATTGCCCACGACATCACGAATTTCTATATTAGCTCCGTCCAGTGTCCCAATGGTAACAGCGCCGCTCATCATAAATTTCATATTTCCTGTTCCGCAGGCCTCACGACTGGCAGTAGGAATCTGTTCACTGACATCTGCCGCAGGAATAATCCGTTCAGCTAATGAAACATTATAGTTTTCAATAAATACTACTTTCATTTTGTCACAAATGCTTTTATCATTGTTTATCACGTCAGCCAGGGCATGAATCAACTTAATCGTGCATTTAGCCTCAAAGTAGCCTGCAGCGGCCTTTCCGCCAAAAATAAAGGTACGTGGCACAATATCAAGCGATGGAACTTCTTTTAGCCTGTTGTATAAATTCATGATATGCAGCACATTCATAATCTGCCGCTTATAGGAATGAATACGTTTTACGTGCACATCAAAAATTGAATCCACATCAACTGCTATGCCATATCTATTTTTAATGTGTTGAGCCAATACCAATTTCTTCTGAAGTTTCACTTTGGCAACATCGTGCTGGAAACCGGCATCATCAGCATATTTCATTAGCCGTACCATATCACAGGGGTATTCTATCCAGCGTGGCCCAATCGTGTCGTTCAGCAGTTTCGTCAGTTCTGGATTATTCAAGATAAGCCAACGCCGATGCGTAACGCCATTCGTTATATTTCGAAATTTATCGGGATAGAATTGATAAAAATCCCCCATAACCTGCTCTTTGAGAATTCTGGTATGAAGTTTCGCTACCCCATTTACACTATGACTTCCGACAATTGCCAGATGGGCCATATGAACTTTTTCATCAGCAAGAACTGCCATACGATGAATGTGATTCCATTCGCCAGGATATTTTTCCCACAGCGCCTTACAATACCGCTCATTGATTTCATTTATAATCATAAAAATACGCGGCAACAAAGTTTTCAACATTTGTACCGGCCATTTTTCCAGTGCCTCCGGCAGGATCGTATGGTTAGTATAAGATATTGTTTTTGTAACAATATCCCAGGATTCATCCCATCCGAGTCTCTCTTCATCCATCAATATCCTCATCAATTCAGGAACAGCCAGTGCCGGATGCGTGTCATTAATATGGATTGCCGCTTTATTAGAAAATTGCCTTATATCGGGATTTGCCGCTTTATAATTACGGACAATGCTTTGCAGACCTGCTGACACCAGAAAGTACTCTTGCTTGAGTCTGAGAAGTTGGCCTTCATAAGAACTATCATCAGGGTAAAGAACATTAGAGATCTTCTGTACGGTATGAATGGATTCAATGGTTTGCTGACAATCTCCCCGCACTGGGCATACTAAATCTTTTAGTCTTTCTTCTGCACTCCACAGCCTCAGAGTATTAACAATATGGTTATGGTAACCAACGATCGGTACATCATAAGGAACTGCCATGATGGATTCATAATTTTCATAAATATAATCCGTCTTACCATTCAATCGCATCCGTACATTGCCACCAAACTTAACCTCTACTGCTTCGCCCGGTCGCCGGTATTCCCATGAATAGCCATTTTTTAACCAATTGTCCGGATACTCCTGTTGATAACCGTTGACAATATTTTGTTCAAAAAGTCCATAGCTGTAACGTATTCCGCAACCGTGCCCCGCAATATGTTCAGAGGCCATGGAATCAAGGTAGCAGGCAGCTAAACGTCCAAGTCCACCATTACCAAGACCCGCATCTTCTTCTTGTGCTTCTAATTGAGCCCAGTTTACCCCCAACTCATCTAATGCATCATGGCAAACACCCTGAATTCCGAGATTTAAAAGATTAGACTCTAATAGTCGTCCCAACAAAAATTCTATTGAAAAATAATACACCTGTTTAACATTATTATCGGCATAATATTTTTTAGTAGCAATCCAATCTTTACTGATGTAGTCCCGCACGACGCTGGCTAACGCGCTATACGTTTCCCAATCAGAAGACTCAGCTAATGCTTTTCCATGCAAACTATTTAATCTAGCTAAAAAATTTGCCTTTAAGCCTTCCTTGGCATCATGATCGCTCAATTCCACTTCATCGCCAAAAGTTATAGCTACGCTCTCCGTTTCAGTAACTGTCTTGCTAGACAATTCTTTGCTGTTAGACATCATTTGTTTCCTCCTGTTTCTAAACATAATTTACTATATAACAACTGATAATTGTCCCGCCGATATTTATACTTAATCAGTTCATAAGCTTGTCTTTATAGCTCTCCTCCCTGCCGTACTATTTTGTTCAGCAACTTCTCAATTTATGTTTTTTAATTCATCTTTTGATGCTAAAGGTAATAACCGCTACTGCGAATCTACAAAACTATTACTCGCAGTGCCTTGCTAATCTTACTTCAAAACAAAAACAGCTATTTGTCTGTAACTAGACAAATAGCTGTTTCCCTATTATGAATCATTTGTTAGCTGTGCCTGCCCCCCTGTTTTTATTCCCTGTCACTACTATGTTGGGGATGAACATCAGCAGGAAAAATACTTCTGAAGGTTGTTCCCTCGGAACCTATGCTTAGCTTATATGATATGCTAAGCACGGGTTCTATTGTTATTTAGTAATTAAAAGTAAAGTCCAGTTCCGATAAATACCAAAGCTGTAATAAATGTACCGACTATAAGAATAACATTATCAGACCTTTTATAAGATTCTTTATAATACTCTTTATCAGAATAAATTATTTCGTTTATTTTACGTTCATAATCGCAATATATACTGTGACAAATTTTATTCGCCACTATAATCATTCCTTTCAAAATAAATTTATAGATTAGTGCACTGCCAAGTGGCTATTAACAACTTGACGCCACTGTCTTTTCCTTGCCTTCCGGGGTTGGCAAAAAGAATGAAAATAATGCGGCAAACACGGCGAACGCTGTCAAAAGTTCCATCGTGGCCGTCAAACCATGACTGTCAGCAAACCAGCCAATCAGTGGAACAATCACACCTCCAACGCTAAATGAAAGCCCCATCGTGACACCAGAAGCAAAACCAATGCTGCGTGCTAAATAACTTTGCCCCAATACAATAACTGAGCTGAATGGCGAAAACATAGCAAACCCGATCGGTACCATTAGTAAATACCCTATAATCGGATCCTTCGTCTGCGACAAGAGTGCTACCATTGGTGCTAAAAGAACATAACTCATCCGAACAATTTTTAGATAGCCGAACTTGTCTGCCATCATTCCCCCAATCAATGTGGTCACCACCCCGAGAGTAAAGAGTAATGTTAATGCCGAACCAGCCGCTGCAGCGGAAAGCCCCAGAACATCTACCCAATAAAGTGGAATAAAACTTCTTAATCCACAGATAACAATTGAACTGCAAATAATCAATAAGGTTAGATGACCAAATGCTTTCCAGTCGTTCTTTCCATTCTTTTCTTTCTCACTAGCTTTTTCGGCAGCTTGGTTTCCTAAAGCTGTTACCTGAGCAATTTCTGCTTTCATTTTTGGAACAAGCACCATTAAAATTATAGCCATGATAATGGCTACCAAACATAATACTGCCGTTCCTTTCATGCTATACGTTGCAATGGAAGCAACAACGATCATCGGGCCAATGGCAAAACCACTGTTACCGCCAACTGAGAAGATACTCAATGCCATTCCTCTGTTATTGCCGGAAACCTTGTTAACCATACGCGCCGCTTCCGGATGAAAAATGGCACTCCCAATTCCGCTCAACGTTATGACCGTAAAAATAATCCAATAGTTTCTAAATAAGCCCGCCATTCCCATAGCTACTCCGGACAGTAAGATTCCTAACGACATAAACCACGTTTGCGACTTTTGGTCTGCCAACCATCCGAACGCTGGCTGAACGATTGACGACAAAAAGCAAGAAGCAAACATGAGTCCAGCCGCCGAACTATAATCCATTCCGTATTGCGAAACAAAAAACGGCAGAATAGCTGGTAATGCTCCAGTAGCAATATCGCAGGAGAAATGTGCTATTGCTAATAAATAAACATACTTTCGATTCAAATAAATTACCGTCCTTTATAATTTTTTGTTTGCTTTTTCCTTTTAGACCGCGCTATTCTCCTTTTGATATTTCCTCAGACATTTTACTGTCAAGCATATGGTTAATATCGTTAAGAAAACGCAATATAGTGACCTGTTCTTTGTCACTATAAGCTGACAAAATAGACAGCTTTTCTTGTTTAGCTTTGCTATGGCACTTTTTGTGTTCATTATAAACATGCTGTCCATCATTAGTCAGCCGATAATAAATTTCTTTGTTATTTTCTGGTCGCTGATAACTTTCAATCAATCCTTTGTTTAGCAACTTTTGACTAATTTTACTAATGCCTCCCCGCGTCATACCCATCTCGTTGGCTACTTTTGTTACATTTGCATGATCAATCATGCCGATCCAGTCAATACAATGTACTTCCGCCAGGTTGAGTCCATCAAAAACAATCTCCTGTCCATGCCAAAGTACATTCGAGCGTTCCTGGATTTTCATGAGAGAGTTTATGATTTGCATCGCATACATATTAACCCATCCTTTTGTTTACTTAGAAATAATATTATAATACCCTATTTTTGTTTCCATGTAAACAAAAATCTTAAGCTCAGTCTAATTAAGATTGCGCCTAAGATTTTTGTTAAGTTAAGATAGATATACAATGACTTAGGGTACTAAATCATTCGGCTTATGCTGGAATAGCAGTTGATTAGCGGGTCACATTTCCCCAAGGTCTTCACAAATCTCCTTGATTATTTTCAAAAGCAGCTCTAATTGATGAAATTCTGATTTGATCAATTAGTTGCCGCACTTCATTACACAGAGAAAGAATCCGCTTCGAGTCGGATGATTCAGGAGCCCCATGATGATAATTTTCCAGAGAACAAATACCAAATATTAAATCCAAAGATCTTATCTCTTCATTTAATGCCGGTGGAAAATCGATAATTCCTTCCAACGTATCCATCAGGCACGTATAATTATGGTTTTGCGGCATGATACCGTACAAATCACACAAAGCCACAAGATAGCGTTCAAGTGCAATAGCAGCTATATTAAATATTAAACTGAAATGATGTCCTTTATGTGCAAACTGTTCCGCTCTGCGATGATAACTTTTTCCATCGTGATAATCTTTTTCAAATTCTTCTAGATTGATTTTATCGGCCAGCATATCCATCATGATTTATACCCCCTTTTTAGTGATTCTGCCAGAACCTAATCATCATCCGGAACTGACAGATCTAATAATTCGAACTATTTTTAAAGCAATAGGGTATCAATTAACCGAATCTTGAGACGGCTAATTGATACCCTATTGTATCGATACCTAAAATTACTATTTACATATAAAATATACCAAAACAGCACCATAGTCAATACTTTATTTAAAAGATTCTTCAGCTTTCGGCGTAAACAATAAGCATATACTATTGCGCAATTTAAACCGCACAAACAAAAATGCAATGAAGATCCCATCAAAAATGAACTAAATCGAAAATTCAACGGACAAGCCCCTTAGAATTCTATATTCGCACCTACGAATGCAGGAGTGTAGCGACTGCCAAAGCGTTTATTTAATTCCGCCATCATGGCAAAACCAGTGCAGTGACCTGCCATGATAAATTCCGGTTTCAGTTTTTCTAGTGTATCTAACGTCCTTATTTGCTGGCCGCTGGATACCGGGCCGAGATGAGTTCCCCCTATCCAACCAAGTAGGCGCTTTGCCCCGGTCAATTGAAAACCATAATTAACCGTATTTACTAAACCAGAGTGTGTACAACCACCGATTACCACCAATCCGTTGTTAGAAATAAAGTACATGGATATATCATCTTGTATCGAATCCTGACAATCACCACTACCATTACAACATGTGACAAGCCTTTTATCTCCTAGCTCATAGTCGGTTGTGCGCGGAATTTGACCACTGAACCAAAGGTTAGTTGCAATTTTTATTGGTTCCTTACTTAGATGCCAATCAACGCCAAGCGTTGTCAGCTGATCTTTTACATAAGGAATTCCGACAAAATGACGACTGTCTTGAGTCACAGAAAAACGCGGCATAAATATATCACTATGGGCATAAAGCGGATACCTTTTACGTCCATGCTGTAATATATGGAACAAACCACCCGTGTGATCATAATGTCCGTGACTTAAAACCACAGTGTCAATCTCTGATGGATGCACCTTTAATAAGCTTAAATTATGGATTACCGCATCTGTTTGTCCTGTATCGAAAAGAATTTTATTTGATTCATGTTCTAATAACAATGAAAAACCATGTTCGCCTCGGAAGGGCATTTTTGAGTTGATTGGCACCGTGTTATCCATAATAACAGTGACTTTCATAAATAATACCTCCTCAATAATTAATATACACTAACCATACTATTTACCGTCCATTTCATCCAAAAAATCGCGCGAATAGGATCAAGAACAGCCTCATGCCGGTTTCTTCTGAATATCATGGTTTCACATAGGAATAGCCTTCCATTTGTTGTGTTACAATCCTTGTTATTCCCGCCGGAACGACTGTTACAAAATCCGGTAGCAATTCTTCAGAAATGAAATTTGCTCTCAAAGCATTTCTACATCCAACAATTGCAACATGATGATTTGACAATTCTTTCATCTGCATCAGTAGATCGTTCTGTTCTTGGTCATTGTCTTTATTCGTGGAATCAAAGATTTGTACTGCTGCAGCATTCGCAACAATTTCTAAAACGACATTCTCTAAACCCACATCTTCAATTAGATTTTTGGCATTTGTTAAGGTTAACCGCCACTTACCAGGATCATCAATGTGAAGTAAAACTTTTAACTTTTTCATAAGTTTCTCCAATCGTCATACCGTTTATCATAAAAAACCCAATCCGCCCACTACTATGCTAACCTAATCCATTTTTTCAAAAATTTCTTTTAAAGATTGATAACTTAAAGCACCTACATATTTTTGTTGAATTATCCCTTTTGAGTTGATTACATAGGTTGTCGGTATTGAAGTTACTTGATACTTTTTAGAAACTTCACCTCGTTCATCCAAAACTACTGGATAGGTAATCTTGTAGTCCTTCATAAACGTTGCCACATCAGCTGGCCTTTTTTCGGAATCTGTCAGATCAACTGCAAGTATTTCTATCCCCTCGTCGTGATGTTCTTCATAGAAACGCTCTAATTCTGGCACCTCTGCTTTACATGGCGGACACCATGTTGCCCACATATTTACTATTAATCTTTTTCCTCTCAGTTCAGAAAGTTTTATATGTTTTCCCTCCGTAGTGACTAGCTCAAAGTCAGGTGCCAAATTACCCTTTTGAAGTCCGATTACAGGTTGATTGGCTGAACTATCGGTTACGGAAGGCTCTGCTTTTGTTTGGTCGAAACTGTCACTGGTCATTTTATAAACGCCAAATCCAACTACGCCAAGCAATAGAATGATTATCCATTTATTTTTCAATATCATCTTTCCTTTCTACGTTAGAAACTAATACTGGAAAACCAAGCGCTCACTACCTGAAAACGACCAGTCATTAACAATAAACCCATGAAAATCAAAAGACCTGCATTAAATAAAATGACTTTATTCAATAGGCCATTTATTTTTTTTAATACTGCCAAAGAATAAGTAAGTACGAAGGAAATTGCGAGAAAGGGAATTCCTAATCCTACAGAATAGACTAAAAGATAAAACATACCATTGTAAACTGTATCAGAAGCTCCCGCCAATAATAAAATAGATGACAATACCAGACCAACACAAGGCGTCCATCCGGCCCCGAATGAAACTCCTAACAAAAAAGACGAGAGAAAGTCTTTCTGTTGTCGATATTGAAAGTTCCACTGCTTTTGATAATAAAGAAAAGAAAGATTCAGTATTCCCGCCATTTGAAGACCAAAAATAACAATGATGAAGCCACCAACTTTTTCTATATAACCCCTATATTCTAAGAAAAGCTGACCTAACAGACTCGCAGAGGCTCCCATAAAGATAAATAATATACTAAAACCCAAAATAAAGCCCAAAGAGCGAAATAGCAACAAGCCACGAGAAACGTCGATTTTATCATGATCAATTCGTCCACCCGTTAAGTTTGCTACATAAGCTGGTAACAAGGGAAAAATACACGGAGAAAAAAAAGAGAGAATTCCTGCTGCGAAAGCAAAAGTAACTGTCATGTTTTCCAAATACATATCCCCCTTATCTTCTCATCTGCCGCAAGAATCCTCTAACGATCATTTCTTTAACATAGTAATCATCGTTTTTGTCAATACCTCAATCCTCTGACGACAAATAGGATCATTGACCTCATCCAAACACACTTGGGTACACCCTTCAAGAATGTGGGCACTTAATTTATTCATAGCGCCCATAACAGCATTTAATTGGAAAAGAATATCTTCACAATTCTTATTCTCTTCTACCATTTTTTCAATTCCTACAATATGTCCCTTTATTGTACCCAAGCGTTGCAGTACACTCTTTTTCGACTGTTCTTTATCCATAATTCAGCCCTCACATTTCTTGTATATCCTTTATAAAACTATTTTTTAAATTCGCGTAATGCCTGAGCAAGCTGATCAGTACAAGATGTGTTATTCCTACAGATATTCCCCTCAAAATTCTTAATAACATCTTCTACTGGCATTCCCTCAACCAATTTACTTATTGCCTGCAAATTTCCACGACATCCACCGACAAACGATAGATTTCTGACTTTGCCTTCTATAATTTCAAATCGTATTTCCTTGGAACAGACGCCTTTTGGCTTATATATAATCATTTTTTCTCCCCTTAATGCACTTTATTCCCACCCCTGCCGGGAGGGGGATATATGTAAAATATATCCTAACTTTCTAAAAAAATCAACATAAATTTTTACCATTCATGCGTAATATCGATTGAGCTATTTTTCAGTAAATTACGCATGAGTAATTATCGGTACATTCTAAATGGGAATATCAGCCCATCAGACGAGGCCAATAATGTGTTGGACAATCAAAGATACTAAAGCTACAGCAAACCAACATGACAAGCCAAGAATTATGGGCCGCAAACCATTTTTGAGTAAAGATTTTATATTTGTATTAAGTCCTATAGCGCTCATTGCTAAGATAATAGCAAACTTACCGGCATTGCCTAAGATATGTGAAACGATAACTGGCAAGATGCCTGTTGTATTAATAATGGAAGCTACGACAAACCACAAGATAAACCAGGGAAAGATTTTTGTCAGTTGAGGCGAACTGTCTTTCGTTTTTTGGTGTGCCATAAGAAAAGCAAAGAAAAGGCAAACGGGTACAATCATGAGCGCCCGGGTAAGCTTTACAATCGTAGCATAGCTGCCAGCTTCATTACTGTAGGAATAGCCAGCAGCTACAACCGAAGAAGTATCATTAATTGCCGTACCTGCCCACATTCCAAAGCCTGTATCGGAAAGTCCCCAAAGGTGACCAAGAAACGGAAAAAGAAATACCGCAATAACATTAAAGAGAAAAATCGTCGAAATGGAAAAGGCAATATCCTTGTCCTTGGCCTCAATGACAGGGGCCACGGCAGCAATGGCCGAGCCACCGCAAATGGCAGTACCGGCACCAATGAGGATAGTTGTTTTGCCGTCAAGTTTCAGCATTCTGCCCACAAAATAAGCCACAAAAAAAGCAGTCAGTAAGGTAAAGATCATTACCGAAAATGATTTTGCGCCAATATTCAATACATGAAAGAGGTTCATTTCAAATCCCAACAGGATAATTGAATACTGCAAAATTTTTTTACCGGTAAAGCTTATGCCATCCTCAAAAGCAGTCGGACGCTTGAAACCGGCTGCAAGAATACCAAGTAAAATGCCGAAAACTGGCCCGCCGATGATAGGATAGACTTGTCCTAAAAAATAAGCCGGAACGGCAAAAATAAATGAAAATAAAATACCAGGAATACACTGTTTGCTCATAAAAAAAATCACTCCTTTTTCTTTCTGTAGTCTACCATTTGCACATATATATGTAAAATAGTATAATTTTATAAGAACAATAGGTAAAACTATATAAGGAGAAGAAATGACTTTACGACACATGCGAATTTTCATCTGTGTTTGTGATGAAAACAATATGACAAAAGCAGCCATTAAATTGCATATGACCCAGCCTTCTGTAAGCCTAGCAATCCAGGAACTTGAGTCTCATTATAAGACCCTTTTGTTTGAACGGCTGGGACATAGGTTGTTTATCACAGAAGCCGGCCAACGTCTGCTTATATATGCCCGCCATATCGTAAATTTGAATCAACAAGCCGAAGCGTCAATGCAATCTTATGGTGAACACTATAAACTGCGCATCGGCGCGAGCGTAACAATTGGAGAATCTGTATTAGTCGATTTGGTGCAGTACATGTATAAAATAAATCCTCAACAGGAAATATTTTCAGAAATCCATAATACGGCAGAATTAGAAACTATGTTATTGAAAGATGATCTGGATATGGCATTGGTAGAAGGAAAAATACAATCAGAGTATTTAATTGTTCAACCATTTATGTCAGATGAACTGGTCTTTATTATTTCCCCGCAAAGCAGCATTTTAGAAAAGGATGAAATAACATTATCTGATCTGGCAGAATTAAGTTTCTTTGTTCGGGAAGCCGGCAGTGGCACGCGTGATTTATTTGAAAATACTATGCAACAACATGACATAAAAATTCGAATCGCCGGAGCTTATAACAATGCTGAAACAATAAAAAAGGCGGTCATAGCCGGACTAGGTGCTAGCGTTATTTCACGTCGAGCAGTTAGCCAGGAATTGAAACAGGGTAACTTGGCAAGTTTTGAGGTAAAAAATATCGCTTTTAAAAGAAACTTTAGTGTAGTTTATCATAAAAACAAATACCTTTCGCCAGCACTACAGTCGATGATAGCTCTTTGTCATAACTTTGAGAGCATTACTTAGAAATATAAAAACTGCACCCACCTCAAATATTAGACCAATAAATCTAATATCTAGGTGGGTGCAGTTCGATTTCGATCTACTTAGACCGATTTTCTAGCCATAGATTAGTGACCGCAACAGCCACCGCCATGTTCATGCTCATGTCCATGGTGATTGCCACCACAAACATGTTTTTGACCATCTTCACCTATTTTTATTTTCTTCATGCTACCACACTTCGGGCAAGCAATTTCATACCCATGCTTACCGCCTTCAGTACAAGGCTCAACTTCCCAAATGTGTCCACAGTCTTGACATTCAAACTTGCGATTTGGAATCATATCTTCTCCTCCTTCTTTTTTCAAAATTTCCGCTATATTATCAAGCCAATCGCCATCAAAATATTCAATCGAACCTTTGTCGCAGGCTGCTGCAATTTTCGAATCAATGGGCAGCTTTGCGAGAATATCAAGGTTATGCTTTTGAGCAATTTCCTCAATATGGCTATCCCCAAATATTTTATATTTCTTGTCACAGTCCGGGCATTTGAAATAGGACATATTTTCCACTAAGCCGATAATTGGAATGTTCATCATTTCCGCCATCTTTACTGCTTTGGATACAATCATTGAAACCAATTCCTGTGGAGAAGTTACAATAACAATTCCATCTACAGCTATAGACTGAAATACAGTAAGAGGTACATCACCAGTTCCGGGTGGCATGTCAATAAACATGAAATCAACGTCGCCCCAGATAACATCGGTCCAAAACTGCTTAACTGTTCCGGCAATAATCGGACCTCTCCAAACTACAGGGTCAGTGTCATTCTCCAGCAATAGGTTAACCGACATAATATCGATGCCTGTTTTGCTTTTAACAGGAAACATACCTAGTTCATTTCCTGCAGCTTTCGCAGTAATACCAAATGCTTTTGGTATAGACGGACCCGTTATATCCGCATCAAGGATCGCTGTGTTATATCCTTTTCTCTTCATCATTACCGCCAGCATTGAGGTAACAAGTGATTTGCCAACACCGCCTTTTCCACTTACGACGCCAATCACTTTTTTGATATTACTTAACTCATGTGGTTTTGCGGAAAAATCAATTTTTTCATCTTTTCTTTCAGCACATTCATCGCTGCATGTATTGCAATTCTGATTACAATCTTCGCTCATTTTACTATCTCCCTTTCCCCTTCAGAAAGTTACTTATATTTAATGCCCGCAACAGCCACCGCCATGTCCATGCTCATGTCCGTGGTGATTGCCACCACAAACATGTTTTTGACCATCTTCACCTATTTTTATTTTCTTCATGCTACCACACTTCGGGCAAGCAATTTCATACCCATGCTTACCGCCTTCAGTACAAGGCTCAACTTCCCAAATATGTCCACAATCTTGACATTCGAACTTGCGATTTTTAACCATATACGTTCCTCCCTGTATTATAATAGTGTACCCCTCAACTAGAGCAAAAGTAATCTTTTGTCTAGCCGCATTGAGTATTCTTTGAAAGGTAGCCCGGGATACTCCCATGGTCGCCGCACACGCAGCCTGATCCATTCCAGTCAAGTTCTTTAACCTTATAGTTTCTAATTCTTCAACTAATAAGGTTACTACCCTTTCTTCATTTGCATCTAGGGGAGTAAACTGACGGTGGCAGGGCTCCTGTTCCACTAACCCACAGCAACGTCGTCTTGGCATTTAGCCACCTCCTAAATGGGCATATGCCCATTTGTAGTATATACCAACAGGTATGAAATTACAATAAAAACTATATAATCAATATGTTTTCCACTACAATTTTTTTATAATACTCCCTAGTGATGCCAGCAAAACCGGGGCCAATATAATTTTTCTTCTCTCACTTTCTTAACATAGTAATCATCGTCTTAGTTAAATCCCCAATCCTCTGACGCACTTTGGCATCTTCATACTGACCTCATCTATACATGCTTCTGTATAACTTTCAAGAATACAGAATCCAACAATTGCCAGACTTTTATAATATAGTAATCAGTCAGTACACTATTGCGATGTTACTTGCTCTACAGCATTATTTGCTAATTTGGTGAATACAATGTTGGTTACTCCCTATTTGCTTGATTCGGTGAAATGAAAATTTCTAATTTGGGCATAAAAAAACACACGCAATAGTGTGCTTTTTAATAATATTTCAAGAGAAAAAGGCTCAGATATTTTGATACATAGTCAATGCAACTTCTTTTCTTCAATATATTCCATCAATAATTCTGCTGTACTGCCTGTCAACTTTAGACAATTACGCAAATGTTCCTTAGAATTAAAAGGATAACGATTTAAAACACGGCAACACGATCCGCCAAATTTTTCACTAAATCTACGGTGAAACTCTTCGTTTATATTATAAATAGGTGCCAAACTCTGACGAGTATTTACGCGTCCTTGCAAAATACCCAGCACCATGACGGATGCAGCTAAAGCCCCGCAAACACATCCCGCATGTCCTATCCCACCACCAAATCCAGTCCCGACTTTCAATGCTTCATCACTTAAATCAAGGTCAAGTTCTTTTCTAAAAGCACGTAATACGGCTTCTGCGCAATTATAACCTTCTTTAAAATACTGACCTGCTAGCTGCTTAACATCAGATGAATACTCCGTTGTGCTCATTTTTTTATCCCCTCTCTCATAAATCCAGATAAACAAGTATCTTAGCACATTTTCTCTAACAACCCTAATCTTACAATCATTCCAAACAGCTTATTTCCAATAAACGAATTTCTTTTTTGAACATATGCTCATTTACAGTATAGACGTTTCAACTAGAATAATCAACTATAAACACTATGCAAGAAAAATTTAATTGATGCTGCTACCCGCAAAAACCTTGTCAGTAATAAACTGGTATTAATTGTTCCTAAAAACTCATCGTTAGGCCTAAAAAGCTTTAATGATTTAACCCATAACAGTGTAATCCATTATGGCCTTGGTGAGCCGGAAACAGTTCCGGCAGGTCAATATGGCGCAGATGCCGGAATCGTATTTTCCACAGTGGCCGCTACAAGCGACAACGTAACCAGCGTGGCAACTGCACCACCTGATTCTCATACGCCAATCATATTTCCTGGTGTCATCTTAAAAAATTCCCGACAACCTGAAGCTGTCCAGGAATTTTTAAATTATCTCACCAGTTCAGCTGGAATGAAAGTATTTCAGCAATACGGATTTCAAATAGCCCCATGATTGTTCTAAAAACTTTACATGACTCAGGCCACAATATATCACTCATCCTTTCATACAAATACTAAACACGAAACTTACTGACAGCTTCCTGAAGATCCTGGGCCAGCTTGGCAAGACTCTGGCTGGATGAGGCGATTTCTTCCATAGATGCCGATTGCTCCTCTGTTGCTGCGGACACCGTTTGTGTTTTCCCAACAGCCGCTTTACTGTGCCCGTCGATTTCCTTTACCGATGCAACAATCTGTTGACTCCCACTAGCCATCTGCTGAATAGCAGCTGAAATCTCCTTTACTTGTTCAGCTACTTGCGTTACCAGTTTCGCAATTTCCTTAAATGCACGGCCTGCCGTAGTGACAACCTCTGTCCCCACTTTAACCTCACGGGTACCTTCATCCATAGCAACAACGGCTTTATCGGTGTCCCCTTGAATTTCACCAATCAGTGTGGCAATTTGTTTTGCCGCCTCTTGGGATTGTTCCGCAAGCTTACGGACTTCTTCGGCCACAACGGCAAACCCTCTGCCCTGTTCGCCCGCTCTTGCGGCCTCAATAGCAGCGTTAAGCGCCAATAAATTTGTTTGCCCAGCGATCCCGGATATCGCATCGACAATCTGCCCTATTTCTTTAGATCTCTCACCTAACTTAGCAATGACCTGTGCGGAATTGTTGACAGTCTGTTCAATATGAGCCATTTGACTGACAGCCTTCTCCACAGATTTATCACCATCGATTGCCTTTCCAGCGGCTTGAGATGAATTACTGGCTGCCTGATTGGCACTAGCAGCTACTTGTTGGATACCAACTGACATCTGTTCTACCACAGAAGATGCTTCGCCTACTGCATTCAATTGCTTTTCTGCGCCGTGTGCCACATCGCTAATTGATTCGGCTACTTGCGTTACAACCTGAGCCGACTGCTCTGAACTAGCTGTCAATTCTTCAGAAGAAGCCGCGAGTTGCTCCGATTGGGAGTGCACCTTCGCGACAAGTTCACGCAAATTTCTTCTCATCTCCTGGAACCCTTTCGCCAATTGGCCTATTTCATCTTCTGAAGAAACCTTTGCTTCGCGCTCTCTCAAATCCCCCTGAGCCAAGAGCAGGCATTCGTCCCGAATCAATGAAATAGGTTTAGAAAACCGTTTAGCTATAATTACAATTGCTACGGCAGCGATGATTAAACATAAAATGCAAAGAATAAGCATCGTATGCCCCAATATATCAGTTTCCCGAGTAGCTTCTACTTTGTGCACTGCCACCGACATAACCCATCGCTGATCACCTGGCAGGTCAACTGGCGTACATACAGCGGTTCTCGTAATGCCGTCAACAAAGACATATTCTCCCTCCGTCTGTTTATCAGATTCACTTGCCGTCTTAACCAAATTAATTAGACGGTCATCGAGTTCGGTCTGTTGCATCTTAAGTTTAGGATTGATCTTTTTTTCGAGAAGGTTCAATTTACCGACGACTTCAGGACTTTTGGGATGGGCAATAACCATGCCTGATGCGTCGGATATCTGACCGTAACCATTGTCTAAAAATTTCAGTTCTTTGATCATAGCAGTCAATCTATCTAATGAAAAAGTCCCTACCAGCACCCCTGTCAACTGATCCTTATTTTTCACTGGCACTGCTAATACTACAGCCAATTTTCCGGTTGACTTAGAAACTAATGGATTTGAGACATAGGGTTTCTTGGTTACAATAACTTTCTTTAAATAGTCGCGATCACCGTATGAATTCGTTATTCCCATGCTGTTAACACCTTCACCATTGGGAGAAACAAAAACAATGGCATCAAAAGTACCTAGTCGTTTTTGCGCTTCTGCCATAATTTCAATAATCTGATCTTTTTCGATACCTGTACGAACGCTTTGGTTACTAGCTAAGTCCTCCAGTTCCGACATCATAAGTCGTATGTCCCCTTGCACTCGATTGCCATAGTCAGTTCCCACTGCCCTGGCTGTTTGATTGATACTTTTTGCCAAGGATTGCTGCGAAAAATAATAGCTAACCCCAGAGAGCACACCCATTATCAAAAAAACAAGTGGCAATAAGGTAATTAGTAGCTTGGTTTGAATGTTTTTTACTTTCATTTTTCCACTTCCGTTCAATCAATTTTGAATATCCCGTTCCACCTTATACTGTCAATGATTATAATGGAACCCTATAAGTAAAAACACACCTTGGTCTTGGTAAGTAAAATACTTTATTGAGCAGACCATCGTTTATTAAACAATAGTCTGCTCAATACTAGGATTCCGCAATTTAATGTTCTAGAGCCTGAGTCGGCATTTCTTCCAGCAATACACTGACTGTACTGGGCTGATCGTCACGAATAAATTCTACATCAACCTTTGAGCCGACATTTTGACCGTCAAGAAACGACCGTAAATCAGGTACAGAATTAATTGCATTGCCTGCAACCTTCGTAATAATATCGCCTGGCTTAATACCTGCCTTAGCTGCCGGACTGCCGATGGTCACATTGACAACATAAATACCATTGTCAATATTTAAGGTATAGCCATATTTCGGTGCCGTCTCTTTATCAAGTACGCCAACACCTAAATAAGCCCGTACAACATGGCCTTTCTCAATAATGGATTGCAAAATTGGCCGTGCCGCATTAATAGGAATGGAAAACCCGATACCTTCTACACCTGTATCAGAAATTTTAGCACTATTAATACCAATCACAACGCCATCAGCATTGACAAGAGCACCGCCGGAATTGCCCGGATTAATGGCGGCATCTGTTTGAATCAGTTTGAATTTTCGCTCACCAATTTCAATGGAACGATTAAGCGCACTAATCACCCCCACTGTTACACTGCCTTGAAACTCCAGGCCTAGTGGATTGCCAATTGCAATCGCTGGCTCACCAACTAATAATCCGTCCGAGTCGCCTAACGTTGCAGCAGGTAATCCTGTGGCATCAATTTTTACAACTGCTAAATCTGTTGCAGGATCAGCACCAAGAACCTTACCCGTAAAAGTCCGTCCATCCGGCAGAGAAACAACCAATTCCTGGGCACCATCGACAACATGATTATTTGTCGCAATATAGCCATTGGAATCAATAATGACGCCAGAGCCTTCCCCTTTTTGGACAACCTTGCGATTAAAATAGTCGCGGGCATATGATTTATTGGTAATGCCTACAACAGCTGGAGCCACCGCTTGAGCCGCTCGAACAATAGCCGTATTACGAGCATCTGAAACTCCTGCCATATTGACGGGCTGATTTAAATTAGCAATTTGCGAGGTTTCTTGTGAATTCGGCTTGGCAAAAAAGCGCCCGCTACAACCTACCATAATACTTGCTCCAAACATAATTCCAACAAGAACAACAACGACATAATATGTAAAACCTTTTTTCATCATAGAAACCTCCTCATTTAATCTGATCCTAGCCTAATTAAACTCAATCTAGATATAGATTCAGGACTTGTCTACTATTTTCTATTATGATCCATATTATCGTTATTTTTCAAACAAACAACTTTAATAATAAAGGAGTTGCTTGTTTGTCGTCGAATACCTTTTTTCTGGACAACCGATTTTATTGCATATAAAGGACGTGAATTTTTTGTTTGATTACATTATTGAATTCATACAATCGCTAGTTACTCTTTTTTATAACATTACAGTAAATTTAGGTTTCCCCAATTATGGCATAGCCATTATTCTATTCACCCTCGTTATTAAGGCCCTATTATTTCCCTTAACAGCCAAACAAATGAAATCTATGAAAGCCATGAAAGAATTAAGTCCCAAATTAAAAGCCTTGCAAGAAAAATACAAAAATAATAAAGAAGCTCAACAAAAAGCAGTATCCAATTTATATAAGGAGACAGGCATTAATCCTCTGGCCGGCTGCTTACCATTACTCTTGCAAATGCCCATTTTAAGTGGAATGTTCTATGCCTTGCGAAATTATAGCTACGTGAGCCATCCTGGTTTTCTCTGGATCAACAATCTGTCAGAAAGTGATCATCTTTATATTCTTCCAATCTTGGCGGCTTTGACCACGTATCTGTCCTCGCAAAGCATGACAACTGATGCTTCCAACAAACAAAACAAAATGATGCTGCTGGCCATGCCTTTTTTTATCGGCTATATGACCCTCAACTTTCCTGCCGGACTTGGTTTGTATTGGGTAGTCAGCAACCTTGTCCAAATCATTCAACAGCGTCTGTTACAAAAATCTTAGCCTACAAGTTTGTAGACATTTCCTTAACAAGAAATAGTTTTCTTGTTACTAACAAAAATACGCTGGCAACATTCAAAGTAATAAAATCACGGCAACGGTTTCACCCATTGTTTAATCTGGTCACGCCAAATCAAATAAGCCTCTTCGTTAAGGTGTAAGCCATCACTTGTATATTGAGAAAATAATCTGCCATTCGAATCGGTAACGGCAGCTGTTAAATTGATATACAAATAATGGTATTGTTTCGCTAATTTCTGGATTTCAATGTTTAATTGTCTGATATTATCGTTCGTACGCAAATTTCTTGAAGGAAAAATTTCATCATTAAAAGGTAGTACACTTTGGATGTAAATCGGTGTGTCTGGTAATTCCGAATGAAGGCGAGTAAGAATATAACGATAATTCGTAACGGTATCCGCAACGGATCGATTAAAACAAAGATCATTTGTTCCAATCATTAAGAAAATCCGGGAAGGTTTTAATTCAATGACTTGATCAAGACGATTTAAAACGCCGGTGGTGGTATCACCGCCAATTCCTCTATTTTCAACTGGCTCACCGGGAAATAACTTTGACCAATCACCATCATCGGTAATACTATCGCCTAAAAAGACGATAGGTTGCACTGCATGAGGCTCAATGGAAAAATACGTTTTTCTAAATCGATAATAAAGACTTAAATAGGCTGGATCTTCAGGTTTTCGACTTAAATCATTCGCCCAAAGATAAGCTTTTTGTTCATCTTTCTGGGCCATTGCCAATAACGTATGACCATGAACTAGTAGATGGAATATAAGAATGAATAGTGTGATTGGAATAAAAGATTTTTTCATATTAAGAGAGATTTCCTTCCTAACTTATCTTTATCAAAACTAAAATTATGCAAAATGAATTCATATCGTAAAATCTATATCCATTGTATTCAAAGTTCCTGCAAAGCAAAATTACTTAGCAGGAACTCTTTTTATACTAGACCAGACCCAGCCAGTGCCAATAAGTAAAGATAAAGAGAACCAAGACACCTAACGATATAATCGTAAGAGGAATTCCTATCTTAGCCATATCTTTTACTTCAAAAGTATCTGTAGCGTAAGGAATCATTGCCTGCGGTGAATTAACTGGAAGTATAAACGCAAAATAGACAGTATAAGTTGCGATTAAAGTCATCCCCCACATCGGTAAATTGGGATTATTCAAGCTAACTAAAAAACCTAAGACAGTTGGAACAAGAGCAGCTGTTGAAGATGTAATACTGGCAAAAGCAAACCGAATTACCAATAGCGCACAAGCAATAATAACCATCATAATTGTAGGAGCTAACGAACCTAATCCCAGCCCTCCCAAACAAGTTTTGGCCAACCAAATAGCTGAACCGGATTTTAGCATTGCCTCACCTAATGAAATACCCGCACCAAACAATAAAATAGTACCCCAATCCACCTTACTCGCGACTTCTTTCCAATTTGTCACTCCAATACTTGGGAATAACATCAAGAAAACCGCTAAGATGGATACCGTATTGGCGTCTATTTTATGAATGGACTCCGTAGCCCACAATAAAATCGTAATAAAAAATATTACAGATATCTTTTTCTCCTTAGTACTCATCGGCCCAAGATCGCTTAACGCCTTAGCAATTGCCTCATTTCCTCCAGGTATTTCGCTAAATTCAAACTTATTTAATCGAGTAATCAAAAAATATAAAACAATCAGCAAGACGATACAAAACGGCATGCCATATATCAGCCACTCACCCCAAGAAATGGGATGTTTTAACACGCCGGAAATGAATGAAAGAGCCACAGGATTCGGTGCTCCTGCCGTTAAAACCCCAATCCCGGATATTGAAGATGAAATTGCAATACAAACTAACAAATTACGAGCAAATACACTTTTCGGATCAACACCAAACGCAGCAATTAATCCCATGGCAATAGGTGTCATCGTTGCAGCCCGTGCTGTAATCGAAGGAATAAGAAAATCTAGTACCACCATAACGAGAATCATACCAGCAAATACACTATTCGTTTTCGTCCCCACAACTCGCAAAATATTCAGAGCAATCCGTTTTTCCAAGCCCGTTGTCAAAATTGAACCCGCAATAAACAACCCTGCGGCAACCAAAACCCAACCTGGATTAACGAACCCGCTCAAAGCAATAGGAATTGCCTTGGCTGTTCCTAATAGCGGCCCCTCAACTCCCTTAATTGGAGAAAATCCCAAGAAAAAAAGTAAAAATAAAATAATCCCTACCGCGCTGACTGGATAAGAAACAGCTTCCGTTACCCACATAATAACAGCAAAAGCCAACACACCTAAAACACGTTGTCCCGCTGTTGATAAACCTGCTGCAATTGGAGAAAAGGCAATTCCCATCATGACTGCAAAACCAAGAACTAACCAAAATAACCGTTTCGTTGTAATGTGATCATTAGATGTCTGCAACTGCTTTGCCATTAAATTCTGAGCCACATAAACTCCTCCATTTTTCTAATCTGAGCAATTCCGGGTAACTTCGGCCTACGTTTCCCCATTCACCTCCCTTATAAAAACATTGTGTTTCAATAAACTATGTCGTCATTAGGAGCAGGATATTGCTAAATTATTATGGAATTAGCTATTTAAAACTATCACCTAATTTCGACAATAATCTACTTCGCCAAACAACAAACAACTCCTTCTTTTTCGTTGTTGTTTGTTATATAATAAATTATACTCTTGAATAAAGGAGGATATCTGTGAATACATCTGCTTCCCAAGCAACTTATAAAGTAATCGCCTTAGATCTCGCAAGAAAAATTGTTAATGGTGAATATCCTATTGGCACAAAAATATCCGGGCGCTCACTATTATCAAGTCAATACGATGTTTCTCCTGAAACCATACGAAGGGCGATAAGCTTGCTAAAAGCCGAAAACATCGTGGACGTCTCGCGTGGAAAAGAAATTGTGGTTACCTCGCCGGAGCGTTGTTCACTTTTTTTAGAACAACAACAATCTAAATCCTCAACGATTTCACTTTACCGAAAACTGGATAAAACGTTTAAGAAAAAACAGGCCATTGACCAAGAACTCAAGAATACCTTGGACGACGTAATTACTTATCTAAACTACGTAAAATACTCTGATTTACTCAATCCGGTAGATATCACCATTTCTCCAAATTCCCATATAATCGGTAAGTCCATTAAGGAAATTGATTTTTGGCAACATACTCAGGCTACAATTGTAGCCGTCATTCAAAATAACATTCCAATCAAATCACCTAATCCCGATTTAGTTTTAAAAGCGGGTGACTCTCTTGTCGTAATCGGCCCAGGAAATCTTGTCGAAACCGTATCCAATTTTATCAATCCTCCTCAGCAAACAGAACACCATTACCTAAGAAAAGCTTTTTCATTGATCAGCACTTTGCTACTGTTAACAGAAGAATCCGCTGCTTTAACAATGGTGGACTGGGGAGAATTAATCGGCTCTTCCTATCATCTTACTACCACCCTTTTATCTTAATTTATATCGTAAAATACAAGGACCCCATAACAGAAAAGCGCTGTTACGGGGTCTTTCAGGTTATAGACAAATCATAATTAAATTCGCCTTTTAATAAGTGAATAATAAAACAATTTTTATATTTTTTACAGTTGCTGTGAAATACGTATTTCACGCCGATCAGTTAGCCATGAATTGGACAGGGTAACCTAGCAAGTTTTGAGGTGAAGAATATCGCTTTTAAAAGAAACTTTAGTGTAGTTTATCATAAAACAAATACCTCAGTTCCATTTCGCTCTACTTAGACCGGTTTTATAGCCAATAGGCCATAAAAATCTTCTCCGACATCAACAGTTTTTACAATAAAACGGGCTTGAGCGAGCAATGAAATTACTTCCTGCCTGTCTATTCGATGCGTAACTGGTGGCCCTTGAGGCATTTCCTTCTTTTCCCAATCAATTAACGCCAGCTTTCCGCCCGGCTTTAAAATCCTATTCAGTTCAAAAATAAATTGGAGAGCATTCTGTGCTTCATGCAAAACAAAAAAAACAATTTCAACATCAACTGAACCATCGGGTAACAAAAAATTTTGTTCGTCGATTTTGATCGTTTCAATATTGGTTACTCCGCATAACTTTGCTCTATCACGAACTTGTTCTATCATTTCATCTGATATATCCATCGCCAACACTTTGCCTGTTAAACCTACGACAGAACTTGCCGGAAAAGTAAAATAACCGATTCCGCAGCCGACATCAGCAACAACATCACCATCTTCTAAGTCAAACTTATGCAAAATCGCATCCGCCGGCAATGATTTTCTACGTTCCGGATTATCTAGTTTTGCAAATGATTTTACATCAAATTTATGATGCATAACAACCTCCCCTTCAGCCAAGTATGGATTAGTGACCGCAGCAGCCACCACCGTGTCCATGGTCATGTAATTTTTTGTCTAGCCGCATTGAGTATTCTTTGAAAGGTAGCCCGCGATACTCCCATAGTCACCGCACACGCAGCCTGATCCATTCCGGTCAGGTTCTTTAACCTTATAGTTTCTAATTCTTCAACTAATAAGGTTACTACCCTTTCTTCATCATCTAGGGGAGTAAGTTGACGGTGGCAGGGCTCCTGTTCCACTAACCCACAGCAACGTCGTCTTGGCATTTAGCCACCTCCAAAATGGGCATATGCCCATTTGTAGTATATACCAACAGGTATGAAATTACAATAAAAAATATATAATCAATACGTCTTCTTGCTTTAATAGCGATTTGATGTCTCATGCAATAGACATATCAGCAACTTTGAATTTAATTTCAACCACAAACACTGACGTAGTAATGATAATTAACCTATCCTAGAATACTAAAAAGACAAAGCCTTTTTAGGGCATTTATCCACACACCGACTGCATTTTAGACAATCACTATTAGTAAATCCCTCTATAGTTTCTTTTGCTATATAAGGAGATAATTGAAGCGGACATGCTGTTGTACACAGTTTGCAGTTAACACAGGATTTTTCCACTTGTAAAGGCATGGGCTTTTTTCTAGTACTAAACCAGCTTGCCAGAGTTCCCATTGGGCAGAAGGAACACCATGTACGTTGATGATACATTACTCCTAAAATAATCCCTACGACTGTTGTTATTAAAATTATCCGGACAAACACCGCTCCCATAGCAGATAGATCGCCCCATGCATAATACATCTGTACCGTAAAAACTCCGATAATAAAGAAAACCATAAATATCCGAAAACCATTACTGCGGAAAAGCGCGGGTATTGGTTTCTGGGGCGATATTTTAGCAATAACATTATCATAGATACTGCCACGAGGGCAGAAATTTCCACACCAATAGCGGCCTTTGAAGGGAGCCAGCAAAACCGGGGCCAACATACATATGATGGCGACTGAGCCAATCACCGGATAAACAATCCCTATACCTAAGAAAATCAATAAAATCCAGAACAAGTATGGTTGAATATTACTTTTCATATAATAGTTCCTTTCTGATTTTTGTATAATATAATCTTTTCTTCTCTTACTTTCTTAACATGGTAATCATCATCTTAGTTAAATCGTCAATTCTCTGACGCACTTTGGCATCTTTAATACTCGCTTCATCTATACATGCTTCTGTATAGCTTTCAAGAATATGAGCACTTAGTTTGTTCACCGCCCCTGTTACAGCACCCAACTGAAAAAGAATATCCTCACAATTTTTGTTTCCTTTCACCATATTTTCAATACCTGCGATATGACCTTTGATGGAACCTAATCGTTGAAGCACACTTTTTCTTAGCTGTTCATTAGTCATAATCATGCTCCTCAATTACTCCCTATACCCCCGGGGGCTATAATATTAATATAGTCTATTATTTGTTTAAAATCAATCATTAAAATTTTTGGGGGATTGAAATGTTACTTCAAATTCAACTCTTATTATTGCCAGACTTTTATAATATAGTTACACAGTCAGTACACTATTTTTATGTGGAACCGATTTGGAAACTATCACAGCCAACTTGATGACAGTTTTCATGAACGAAGATGCACCTCTCCAACAACATCTGTGCATCTTCGTTCCATTTATTAAGGAAATACAATTATCCATAGGAAAGAAGGTTCCTAATTTGGGCATTAAAAAAGCGCACTCAATAGTGTGCTTTTTTTAATAATATATTTTCAAGAGAAAAAAGCTCAGATACTTTGATACATAGTTAATGCAACTTCTTTTCTTCAATATATTCCATCAATAATTCGGCTGTACTACCTGTCAACTTTAAACAATTGCGCAAATGTTCCTTAGAATTAAAAGGATAACGATTTAAAACACGACAACAAGATCCCCCAAATTTTTCGCTGAATTTATGGTGAAACTCCTCGTTTATATTATAAATAGGTGCCAAACTCTGACGGGTATTTACACGACCTTGTAAAATACCCAGCACCATAACAGATGCAGCCAGAGCCCCGCAAACACATCCCGCATGTCCTATTCCACCGCCAAATCCAGTCCCAACTTTCAATGCTTCATCACTCAAATCAAGGTTAAGTTCCTGTCTAAAAGCCCGCAATACAGCTTCTGCACAATTATAACCTTCTTTAAAATACTGACCTGCTAACTGTTTTACATCAGATGAACATTCTGTTGTACTCATTTTTTTATCCCCTCTCTCATAAATCCAGATAAACAAGTATCTTAGCATATTCTCGCAACTTTAATCTTGCAATTATACTAAACAAAGCTTATTTCCTAATAAATTTTGTTTTGAACATATGATCATTTATAGTATAGACGTTTTAACTGGAATAATCAACCTAAAACACTTTGCAAAAAATGAGTTAGCATGGCACCCGGTTTCCATGCTAACTCATTTTCAGTGATATAAATTCATCAATTTAGGGAACAACATATCCGATGATGATAGACCACTATGGTCATAATCAAATGATCATTCTTATACAACATTCACTTCAGCGTATGCTAGTAACGATGCATCACAAGGAGGAATAAATAATCATCTTCGCTTGACAATTCGTCTAACAAAATTATATAGTAATTATGAAATATATTCCAAAAATTAATTTTAGTACTGAATTTTTATTTGGCTGTAAAAAAGGAGTGGATAAAGAATGATTAAAAAAACGTTCTTGTGTATGGCTACTGTCGTCCTATTATTGTTAACAAGTGCCTGTGGGAACACCCCTGCCCAAACTTCCAGCCCTCCCCCTATTGAATTAAACGTATCAGCCGCCTTAGGTTTAAAAGATGCCTTACTAGATATCCAAAAAGAATATGAACAGAGCCATCCCGCGGTAAAAATTATTTACAACCTGGCCGCCGCCGGAGTATTAGAATCCCAAATTGAACAAGGCGCGCCAACGGATATTTTCATTTCCGCTGCTAATAAACAAGTAGATGATTTAGCAAAAAAAAATCTGATTGACGCTGCTACCCGCAAAAACCTTGTCAGTAATAAACTGGTATTAATTGTTCCTAAAGACTCATCACTAGGCCTAAGTAGCTTCAAAGATTTAGCCAAAAACAGTGTTATTCATTATGGACTTGGCGAACCGAAAACGGTTCCGGCAGGTCAATATGGCGAGGAAGTCTTGAAATATCTTGGAATTTGGGAAGAAGTAAAAAATAAAGCCGTACTAGCAAAAGATGTTCGCACCATTCTATCCTATGTAGAAACAGGCAATGCAGATGCCGGAATCGTATTTTCCACAGTGGCCGCTACAAGCGACAACGTAACCATCGTGGCAACTGCACCACCTAATTCTCATACGCCAATCATATTTCCTGGTGTCATATTAAAAAATTCCCGACAACCTGAAGCTGCCCAGGAATTTTTAAATTATCTCACCAGTTCAGCTGGAATGAAAGTATTTCAGCAATACGGATTCCAAATAGCCCAATGATTTTTCTAAAACAAGAGCTAGGTTAGTCCTAAACTAACCTAGCTCTTGTTTTATCCTATTTACCGCTATGTCACCCTGTCATTGAATTAGAGGCTCTGTGTGAATCTTTTCTTTGTTATTTTTTTAAACTAAACTCCTGAATCGCTCGGTCTATTTCCTGTGCCAAAGCAGCCGGTAATCCCTCAATATTTACATTGAGAAAACCGCGAACAATCGTAGCAACGGCTTCTTCCTCGTTTAACCCGCGTGCCATCAGGTACTCAATCTCTTCTGGCGCAATCTTCCCTACTGCCGCTTCATGACTGAGTTCCGCATTGCTTGTCCGGGCTTCCAGTTCCGGTACTGCATGAATAATGCCCTGGTCCGATAATAGTAACCCGTGACACTCGAGGTGAGCTTTAGTTTCAGGCGATATCCCTAACAAATGCCCCCGATTAATGACCACTCCACCGGTGCTAATCGTACGAGCAATAATTTCCGATTTCGTTCCCGGAGCCGCCAAAATTGCCCGCCCGCCCACATCCATATGTGAGCCAGGCGGTGCAACCAAGATAGAGTTAATCCGGGAAACCGCCCCTGATCCCACCAATTTGGTTGTCGGATACATTTGTAAATCTTTTACCGGACGCATGCAGATGTAATTTGAGATATACAAACCATCTTCCTCAATAATTACTCCAGTACGAGGTCGAACTGCAATGTCCTCACCCCAGCGATGAAGCATGGTAAAGGTCAATTTCCCGCCTTTTTTCACATAGAACTCACTAATGCCAATATGCATACCCTTTTTCACTAGCGGATCAGTGGCGCAACCAGTAATCACATGAAGTTCCGCCCCTTCTTCCACAATAATGATGTTATGAACATCTTGAACAAGTTCTTCCTGTCCAATGTAAAGACAGGCCTGTACGGGATAATCAATTTTTGAACCCGCAAACGCACGAATAAAATAACCATGTTCCTGGTGCAGAGCGGCTCTGGCAGTATATTTGTCAGTATCAGGCTCTACGGCCTGCCACCAGTAATCAGTTAAACCTGCATATTTTTTGAGGGCATCATCTGTGCTCAAAATTTCTACCCCCTCACTAGCCGTCGTACAGTGCACAACCGAATGATCGAGCTGCATATACGTTCCCGACCGTTCTCCTCCTGCTACTTCCATGCCAATACTCTCCAATTGCTTTTGCTGTTTTGGCGAGAGTGTGGCAAGATCAGAAATATAAGTTTGTTCCTTTCCTTTATCTGCAAAGACTGCAAAATCAATATCCGCACCAAGTACAGCTTTCTTCCCTAACGCAGCATGCGCCTTGTCTTTGATGCTTTTTGCTTCGTTCGCCATGTTTCATCCCCCTATCTTGCGCAATTCACACATTCTTCATAACCTTTTTCCTGAATACAAGACAGCATCTCCTGTGGATTTCCACTACAGGATAACGTACCTTGATACATAACATGAGCCATATCTGCCGGCACATATTCCAAAATATGACCCGTATGGGTAATAATTAAGCCTGATTTTTTTCGATCATTCCGGTATTTTTTGATGGTTTGACCATTTTTGCGCAAATCACGTTCTAAAATAACATTAGCCGCCTGCCCTACAACAGCGATATTTTCAATATCAACACCTGACTCCGGTTCATCCAGCATAACCAAGTCTGGCTGCTGAGCCATCAATTGCAGCAATTCGGAACGTTTGATCTCGCCACCGGAAAATCCTTCGTTCACGCCTCGTTCCAAAAAGGTCAGCATATTGGTTTTATCGGCCAGCTTGTCCACATCAACCTGATCTTTCCCGCAAATTCTTACCATTTCGCGCACCGTAAGCCCACGGAGTGTCGGCGGTCGCTGAATCATTACTCCAAGTCCCCGACGAGCGCGTTCATCTACGGCAAGATTCGTTATGTCCTGTCCTTTAAAATAAATTTTCCCGGCAGTAATGGTATATCTGGAAAACCCCATGATCGCACCTAATAATGTTGACTTTCCCGTACCATTCGGTCCAAACAGCACATGTATTTCACCCGGCTTGATATGCAAATTGACATCATGCAATATCGGACGGTCATTGACTGCGACCGATAAATTTTCTAGTTTTAACAACTGCCTCTCCCCCAATTGATTGCGTAAACACTCGCATTTATTACTTTTTATCTTCCCTTTCCATGAAAAGCTTAACGCTGCCTACAAAACTATTCAACAAACAAATTCATAGCAATAATTTATAATTAATTCGTTTTCGTTCTAGACAATTCCTCCATCAAAACTAAACCCCTTTAAGATTATTGCCTAACAAACTATTCGAATATACAAACACGATTTTTCTACAGTTTATCCAAAGATATCATCTAGAATCGTTTTTCGAAAAAAGGAATTGCATTGTTTAACAAAGAATGATTACAGGAATAGTTCACCGAAACGGAGGTATATTATGATTACACGTATTATTCGTGCTCCCCGTCCCAATACCATTGCTTTGTTATTACGACGGATGCCACCAGAGGCAAGAAAACAAGTAGAAGATACTCATTTTGATGCGATCGGTCTCATTCAGATGGATCTTCCTAGCTTATTTTACTACACAGATATCGGCCAAAAAGCCGGGAATGTTATCGCAGTAGAAATTATCGGAAACTGTCCACAACATGTGAATACTGTGGCTTTATTAGGCAGTAATGAGGCAGTGAATGCGGCAGTTACAGCAATCCATACCGCCGAAAAGCAAAAATAAATTTAGCATTCCTTGACATTTCTCGTTTAATATTATATATTGTTTATGAAATATAGTTCATAATTTGAAAGGAGTACTATGGGCCGTCCATATAAAGAACGTCGCGTAGAACAATTGCCGCCTGTTACACACTACAAGCCCGCAGGAATTCCCTTACGCACCCTTGAAGAAGTCACGTTAACTGTGGAAGAAATGGAAGCCATTCGCCTAGCGGATATCGAACAATTGGATCAGGCTGCTGCAGCGGAGCGAATGGAAATATCACGTCCTACCTTTCATCGTATTGTTAGTATGGCCCATCAAAAAATAGCTGCCGCATTATGGCAGGGGAATGCAATACGGGTAGGCGGTGGAAACTTTCGCATTGCTCACCGTTGTCAGACAGGTCTACGTCATTTTACATG
Organism: Pelorhabdus rhamnosifermentans; assembly: GCF_018835585.1. Lineage (NCBI taxonomy): Bacteria > Bacillati > Bacillota > Negativicutes > Selenomonadales > Sporomusaceae > Pelorhabdus > Pelorhabdus rhamnosifermentans. The sequence goes on along the minus strand of NZ_JAHGVE010000008.1, from coordinate 165,320 downwards.
TCGGACCTGCGGTCATAAATGGACCTTGCCTCATGGTACAGGACAACGTTGCCATGATCTAACATGCCCAGCATGCCAAGCTTCCACTGTGAGTCGTGACGAGGAATAAAAAATTTTAACCTTATTTATGAAATATATTTCATGCATTTTTATCACCCCGAAAATGTGGGTTCATCCAGAATACGACGACTAATGTTTATAGATTTGTTATCTTAATTTTTTTAGCTTAATTATGAAATATGGTTCAACATTCAAAGGAGGAACTCCTATGCTGATTAGCATTGCCAGCGGCAAAGGGGGAACTGGCAAAACCACGTTAGCTCTACTGCTTGCCACCGCGTATTCAAATATTACCCTAGTCGACTGCGATGTTGAAGAACCAAACTGTCATTTATTCTTACAGCCCGAATGGCAGAATCCCAGTCGTGAAGTTACCATTACAATCCCGCACGTTAACTCCTCTTTATGCAATGGATGCGGTACTTGCTCTGCCGTCTGTTTATTTAATGCCTTCGCTATTTCCGGTAAAACCGCTTTACTATTTGACGAACTTTGCCACAGTTGTGGCGGCTGCCTGCTCGCTTGCCCTAAAGATGCCATAAGCGAAGAACAAAAAAATATTGGCACCCTTATGATCGGAAGAGCTGCGGCGCATCCCGGCATTCACCTAGTAAGCGGCGTACTCCAAGTTGGTACTCCCAGCGCCGTCCCGCTCATAAAAAAAATGAAACAAGAAACCGCCAACCTTACCGGCGATGTGTTGCTAGATTGTCCGCCCGGTACTTCCTGCTCAATGGTAACAGCCGTCAAGGACAGTAACTTTTGCATTCTTGTCACTGAGCCAACTCCCTTTGGTCGACATGACCTGGAACTTGCCATGAATATCACCCGGTTACTCCAGATTCCGACTGGCGTGGTAATTAATAAAAGCGACGCAGCCACTGGCGACGAAATCATCGAAGCATTATGCGAAAGCCGCCAAATTCCTGTATTGGCCAAAATTCCACACAGTCTGTCCTTTGCCAGACAATACGCCGCAGGACACATATCTGATGAATTCCGCACCGTTTCATCCAGTATTTGGAATCAACTCAAAACAGAAAGGGGCACGACAAAATGAAGGAATTAGTCATTGTCAGTGGCAAAGGTGGCACAGGTAAAACCAGCATCAGTGCTGCCCTCGCCTTTCTGGCCCCGCAAAAAGTACTTGTAGATTGTGACGTAGATGCAGCTAATTTTCATTTAATAAGCGGCGCTATCATTCGTGAAACCCATGAATTTAAAGCCGGGTTTGAGCCACGCGTTAATGAAAAAACTTGCACTCACTGCGGTATATGTACCAAATTATGCCGATTTAATGCCATTACTAACGGTGTTATTACTACGCCGCTCAATTGTGAGGGTTGCGGCGTATGCGCCTTCAATTGCCCGGACCATGCCATCAACATGCAGGAAAAACAAGCAGGACACTGGTTTGTATCGGATACCCGCTTGGGTTGCCTCATTCATGCCGAGCTTGGCCTAGCAATGGAAAACTCAGGAAAGCTGGTCAGCAAAGTACGGCAAGAAGCAAAAAAGATTGCCGAGAATCAGCATCTGCCACTCATCATCACCGACGGACCACCCGGTATCGGCTGTCCGGCCATCGCCGCTTTATCCGGCGCTAGTTTAGCGCTTGCCGTCGTCGAACCGTCGGCCTCCAGTATGCATGATGTAAAGCGGCTAGTCGATTTAGTATCCCATTTTGACTTGCCACTTGCGGTATGTATTAACAAAAGCACCCTACATTCAGAAAACACCCAAGACCTTATCTCCTGGTGCGATCATAACGCCATTCCCATTGCCGGACAGATTCCTTACAGCAATATCTTCCACAATGCCGTCCAATCTGGCAAAACTGTGCTGGAAATGCCGGAGAATAGCGAAGTCAAAGACTCTCTAATAAAACTTTGGCACAACTTGGCAGCCCGCCTAGATTTAACAGACTAACGATAAGAAAGTGAGGAGACACATAATGAAAATTGCCTTTACGTCGCACGGCGACGACCGCCATGCAGCAGTCGATTCCCGATTTGGCCGAGCTGACTATTTTGTCCTCTATGATGAGGAAAACAAGACCTGGGATTCTCTGCCCAACACGCAGAACGTCGAAGCTGCCCATGGGGCAGGCATTCAAGCAGGTCAGACCCTGGCAAAAACAGGAGCCAAAGTACTTATTACTGGTCATGTTGGCCCTAAAGCCTTTAAAGTGCTGCAGGCCGAGCAAATCGCCATGTATTCCTTGGGCGAGATGAATGGCACTGTAGAAGAAGCGCTATCAGCCTTTCTATCCGACAAGCTGACAGCCATCGCCATACCCAACGCACTGGATTTAAAAAAATAGCAACATAATCACATGCCGATTACAGGCATTATCGAAAATATGAGCAGTTTTATCTGCCCTACCTGCGGCAGTCTACATGAAATATTCAAAAGCGGGAAAAAACCGCATCTGACTGGAATCTTCCCTTCCTGGGACGACTTCCCATCGATCCCAGTGTAGTCACTGCTGGCGATGCTGGCCAAACAATCAACAGTCTAACCAGTCATACTAAAGAAGAAATGCAACATATTATTAATCAATTTCTTCATCAGCTTCCAAAAAAACAGAAAGGTGTTGACAACATTATGAAAATTGCCATTCCCTTGGTAAACGGAAAACTTTGTACTCATTTTGGTCACTGCGAAAAATTTGCCATCGTAACTGTGGAGGATAGCAAAATCGTGAAACAAGAAACTCTGACTCCTCCGCCCCATGCGCCTGGCGTCATTCCGAACTGGGTCGCCGACCAAGGCTGCACAGATATTTTAGTTGGCGGCATGGGCGAAGCAGCTCAATCCATTTTACAAGAACGCGGTGTAAAAGTCTTATGCGGTGCTCCAGCAGACACTCCTGAAAATCTGGTTGCTCTCTATCTGCGCGGTGAACTTATTGAGTCAGGCAATGCCTGCGACCATGACCATGACGATCATGAACACGGTCATAACTGCGGCAATCATTAAGTAAGTCATATAGGCGCATCTACGCGGATATTCATCTGACTAGATGCGCCTATATCTATACAAAGTACACCCATCATCACGATAGGAGTGAGAGAATATGACATTATTGGAAGAGGCAAAAATAAAGCTTTCTCAAATAGCCAAAAACCAAGATTGGTCTGATACAGAAAAAGTGATCATTGTATCAGCCCGTCCTTTGACTCCTGATGAAGCCATCGGAAAACCGGATCGCGACGATTATCCTCTGCTCACTGGAAAAGAAGTCATGATGGAAGCGCGGTTTCGTGCTGGAATCGGCCAAGCCTTTACCGATCAACCCGGACAATTTGAAGGCACGCTCAGCGAAGTACTCCAATTGCCGCTAAACACCAATTTTCACAGAGCTGTGTTTGTCGCAACCCTGAATGCTATTCTTCATAATTTAGATCAAGTAAAAGCAACCGTTCATTGTAAAGACAAGGAACCTGCCCTATGCGCGCAAAAATTGCCTTCCTACATTCAGAAACAGTATGGCAAGCCTAAAATTGCGTTTATCGGCTTCCAGCCTGCCTTAATTCAAGCTTTACACGATGCGTCATTCGACTTGCGTGTCACCGATCTAAACCCCGATAACATCGGCCAAATTCGTTGTGGCGTTCGCATCGACGATGCAGCTTTCAATGCCAAAAACGCTCGTTGGGCAGATATCATTCTGTCTACCGGTAGTGTCCTTGTCAACGATACGTACCATGAATTACAGCAAGAAAAAACGCTGATTTATTACGGCGTAACTGCAGCAGGACTAGCAAAATTATTTCATTTACCTAGAATTTGTTTTTACGGCCACTGAATCATTAAAGATGAAAAAGAAAGGAGCCTTCAGGGAACTTGAGTGAAGTAACCGTTGGATTAACGCTACAATTTCCCGAAGAGATAGATTAAATTGCCTGAATCATAACCACCAACGGGTGATTTTCACTGAGACTGTAAACCTCTATTACTTGCCAACGTCTAAAGGCGCTGGCTTTCATTTTGTTTAAATCACTGTGGTTTTTACACCTTTGCTATCCCTCAAGGGATGTTGGTACTACTTCACTTTTCCCCCTTAAAGGGTTTTCATATTCTCATACACTTAACTTATCTAATGCCTGATCATGTTTTTCTTGTTCTTGTATATATTTTTTATAGTGGCTTCATTCAATCCTACCGTGCTAACATAATAATCAGTAATACCATTCCTCTTCAACAGCTACAAATGACCGCTTATTTTACTTCAACATAGCTTTAATTTCATCTTTTCCAGGCACTTTACCGGCGACTTTCACAACGCCATCAACCACCAAAGCGGGTGTGGTCATGACACCGTACTTCATAATCTCTTTAATATCTTCCACTTTCGCAAATTCAGCATCAATACCCAGTTCTTTCGCTGCTTGTTTTGCTGCATTATCTAACGCATTGCATTTTTGACAGCCCATACCTAAAATTTCGATTTTCATGTTCATTACCTCCCCATTATTTTAAAAATTTAAGGATACTTTGACTGTGCCCAATCTGTTCACTCAGAGTTTTTTCTGCCGCCCCTACCACGTCCATCACCGATGGATACGCAATATAATAAATAACTTTCTGCCCATCTTTATGAGAATCAATAATCCCCTGCTTTTTCATTACGCCTAAGTGCTGTGACAAATTGGACTGCTCAATATCCAATTCCTCAATAATCTCGCAAACGCAACGCTCACCCTGTTCCAGCGAGTGAAGAATTTTAATCCGGACCGGGTGAGACAGCGTCTTAAAAAAATCTGCCGTCAGCTTCACTACAATGTCTTCCGCCATCCTAACAACCTCCTACTAAAATCACATTAAAGTCTTGACTTAATGCCTTATACTTTAAGAATGCTAATTATTTTATAATATGATTAAATTATAATATTAAAAAGATATCCTGTAAAGATAATGGACACCGCTAAAATAGCAATAAAGATCGCAATCAGTTTTGGTTTCAACACATTGCGCAAAATGATCATTTCCGGAAAGCTCAAAGCTGTTACTGCCATCATAAATGCCAGTGCTGTTCCGAGGCTCATACCCTTTTGGATCAGTGCTGTAACAATCGGAATCACTCCAGCTGCATTTGAGTATAAAGGAACACCAATTAAGACCGCCATCGGTACCGCCCAGATATTATCCTTACCTGCATACTGAATAAGGAAATCTTCTGGTGCATAGCCATGGATAAAGCCGCCAATACCAATAGCAATAATAACGTACAGCCACACTTTTCTTAAAATTTCTTTGGTATAGTCCTGGGCATATTGCAATCGATCAGAAAAAGACTGTTCGGCAATCTCCGTATCGCCCACTTTCATTTGATACACATAGTCTTCCACCAAATGCTCTAATTTAAATTTACCAATCAGATAGCCGGCAATAATCGCAATGATAACACCGGATAAAATATAAATAGCCATGATTTTCCATCCCAACAATCCCCAGAGCATAATAACAGCCACCTCATTGACCATCGGCGATGAAATTAAAAAGGAAAAGGTAATTCCAAGCGGCACACCAGACTCAATAAAACCAATGAACACAGGCACGGCAGAACAGGAACAAAAGGGCGTAACAATCCCGAGCAGTGCAGCCACAATATTCCCGTAGAACTCCCGCTTGTGGCTGAGAATTTTTTTCGTGCGCTCGGCTGGAAAATACGAACGCAGTAACGATACGCCAAAAATAATAATCGACAGCATTAAAAAGATTTTTATGCTGTCATACACAAAGAAATCAATTGCTTCGCCAAGCGTGCTCCCAGGCACTAGGCCCAACCATTGATATACCAAAAGATCGGCGAATTCTTGTAACATACTAACACCTCCATGAGTTTACAGCAATCTTTGTACATCCCCGCTTGATATACTCCCAAGCTTCCGGCTCAATACGAAGATTCATCTCTAATTCCCCGTACATATTCTTTATTATAAGCGCCACAACTCAAACAGTAGTTTTCCAGAAATTACGTACAGTAATTTCTCCTTCGTTCATCCCTTCACTTTAATATTATATCTTTATAATATTATAATATAATGTATTGTAAAACGCAAGACGCTTTCTTCCTATGTAATTTTTTTATCACCAAGTGACTTGATTCTTTCATTCGTTTTACAATTCATCCAATCCTTCAAACTGCATATTATAATATTTGGCATACAAACCATTTTGAGACAACAGTGTCCCATGATCTCCCTGCTCCTGAATACCGTTGTGGTTAATGACAATGATCTCATCCGCGTTCCGAATGGTACTGAGGCGGTGAGCTACCACAATAGTGGTCCGGTTTTTCGAAAGACGTTCCAGAGATGCTTGAATAAAACGTTCACTTTCGTTATCCAGAGCAGAGGTGGCTTCATCCAAAATCAGGATTTTAGGGTTCTTCAAAAAGACGCGGGCGATAGCGATACGCTGTTTTTGTCCCCCGGAAAGGCGGGTGCCCCGTTCCCCCACATAACTGTCGTACCCATCAGAAAGGCTCATAATAAAATCATGAATATTGGCGTTTTTCGCCGCCTCAATAATTTCTTCGTCCGCAGCATCCGGTTTGCCGTAAGCGATATTGTCCCGAATAGTGCCGGCAAACATATATACATCTTGCTGCACAATGCCGATGGCACTGCGCAAGGACTTGAGAGTAACATCTCGAACATCTTTGCCGTCAATCAAGACAGCTCCTCCGCTGACATCATAAAACCGGGGCAAAAGGGAGCAAAGAGTCGTCTTACCACCACCGGATGGTCCCACCAAAGCTACTGTTTTTCCGGCGGCAATAGAAATATACACGCCATCGAGCACTTCTGTATTTTGATACCGAAAGGAAACATCCTGATAAACAATATGGCCCTTGACATTTGTCAGCGGCATGGCATCCGATTTTTCCAAAATCTCCGGCGTCGTATTCATAACTTCCAAGAATCGTTTAAAGCCGGAATACCCTTTCTGAAACTGCTCCGTAAAATTGATCAACACATCAATGGGATTCATAAAAATTCCGATATATAAGGCATAAACCGCAAGATCGGAAACCTCCAGCGTGCCGTTGGCAACAAAAAAGCCGCCGCTGACCAGCACTGCCGTATACAATAATCCCTGAAAAAGACCATTTCCCGCCTGAAAACTCCCCATGATTTGATAGCTGCCGACCTTCGAATCCAAAAACTGCAAATTACTATTGCAGAATTTTTCCCGTTCTAAATCCTCGTTAGCAAAAGATTTCACAACACGAATACCGGAAAGGCTGTCTTGTACCCGCGAATTCACCCCAGCAATCTTTTTCCGGTTATCCATAAAAACGGCTTTCATCTTCCTGTTTTTATAAATACTAAAAAGAATCATGAGCAGAGTAACAAAAAAAAGAATTAAGGTCATTTTGACATTGAGAAGCAACAACAGAACAAAAGACCCGATAATTTTCAGCGTGCAAATAAAAATGTTCTCCGGCCCATGATGAGCCAGCTCGGAAATATCAAATAAATCGGACACTAACTTTGACATCATCTCTCCAGTATTGTTGCGATCATAATAAGAAAAGGACAGCCGCTGGTAATGGTCAAACAGGTCCTGACGCATATCGCTTTCCATCCGCGCCCCCATAATGTGTCCCCAGGTGGTAATAAAATACTGGCAGCCATAGCGAATTCCGTACATGACACTCATCCCGGCAGCCACAATCCCCAGTACCTGCGTAATTTCCACCGCACTCCGCGTAAAAATACCATGGGTAAGAAAATAGAGGATCTGAGGAAATGTAATATCCACCAGAGAAACTATCGATGCACAAGTCAAATCGGCATAAAATAACCATCGATAGGGTTTATAATATTGAATAAATTTTACCCAAATAGACATAAAGACCTCCGTTTATCATAGAACTAATGCAATTCAAACTTTCAGCCCAAAATCACGACTTGCACATGAGAACGCAATATCCGTCCAATAGTCATATCTTACCACACTAACGTCCTTCGAAGCAAAAGACCTGCAGTTTCGCGAGCCGATGCAAATTCAACCTCAAAAAGGGCAAATTGAATTTCTTCAACCTGCCCTTTCTTGATCCTATGCATAATTTCAATTCCACTCCAAGCATTAGCTTGACTTTTCGAAGCATTGTTTCGCCTGAAGTTGCAGCCCTCCAAGGGGCATATTATTCCGACTGTAAAAGAGTAATCTCTCATATGTATATTTCGTTACGCATATTTTATAATTTTTTTTACCGCAAGCATAATATCTTTTTCCGTAAGACCATATTTTTCTAAAAGGTCTTTCGGCGATCCGGATTCTCCAAAGCTGTCCTGAATCCCCACCATCGCCATTTTTGTCGGGCGCTCCTGCGAAAGCACTTCACTGACAGCGGAGCCGAGTCCGCCGATCACACTGTGTTCTTCCGCGGTTACAATCTTCCCTGTAAGCTCTGCTGTTTCAAGAATCAGCGTTCGGTCAATCGGCTTAATCGTATGCATATTGATGACTCTGGCTTCTATGCCTTCTTTCGCGAGCTCCGCGGCTACAGCCAGCGCTTTGCCAACCATAATGCCTGTCGCGATAATGCCCACGTCTTTGCCTTCCAAAAGGATTTCCCCTTTGCCCCAGTTAAACTGATAATGCTCATCATGAAGATCTTCCACGGCTGCACGCCCCAGGCGAATATAGACCGGACCGTAGTACTGCACCGCTGCTTTCAGCACTTCTTCCGCTTCTTTCGCATCTGCCGGATTGATGACGGTCATGTTCGGCAGGCTGCGCATCAATGCGATATCTTCAACTGCCTGATGGCTTCCTCCGTCTTCACCGACCGTAAGCCCGGCATGTGTTGCCGCAATTTTTACGTTGAGCTTCGGATAGGCGATGGAATTACGGATTTGCCCAAAAGCTCTGCCTGCCGCAAATACCGCAAATGTACTTGCGATTGGCACTTTACCGCTTGCCGCAAGACCTGCCGCTGTTCCCATCATATCCTGCTCGGAAATCCCCATATCAAAATAACGCTTGGGTGCAGCTTCTTTGAAAGACATCGATTTTGTCGCGTTTCCAAGATCCGCATCCAGTACAACGACTTTTTCATTTTTATAAAGTTCGGTTTCAAGAATTTTGCCATAGGCTGCTCTTGTTGCTATTCCCATTATGCTTCGCCTCCTGTAAGTTCTTCCAAAGCCTGACGGCACTGCACTTCGTCCAGTGCCTTTCCATGCCAGCCTACCTGGTTTTCCATAAAGGATACGCCTTTACCTTTTACAGTCTCGGCAACAATAACCGTTGGACGCCCTTTGGTATGCTTAGCCAGCTGAATGGCCGAACAAATTTCTTCAAAGTCATGCCCATTGATCTCAATCGCATTCCAGCCAAAAACACGGAATTTTTCGGCGATCGGCATAACTTTCATGACCTCGTCATTTGTACCGTCAATCTGCAGTCCGTTGTGGTCAACAAAAAGCGTGAGATTATCGAGGCCGTAATGGGCGCTTGACATCACTGCCTCCCAGATTTGGCCTTCCTGCAGTTCGCCATCTCCGACAACCACGTAGACACGCCAGTCCGCCTGATCGAGTTTAGCCGACAGCGCCATTCCATTAGCTGCCGAAAGACCTTGTCCCAAAGATCCGGTCGACATATCGACGCCTGGAATGCGTTTCATATCCGGGTGTCCCTGCAACATAGCACCGCATTTTCTGAGCTTCATAAGCTCTTCTTTCGGGAAATATCCCCGTTCTGCAAGCACCGCATAAAGTGCCGGAGCACTATGTCCTTTTGAGAGTACGAATCGATCCCGCGTTTCCAATCCCGGATTTTTTGCATCGATATGCATCGCGTCAAAGTAGAGAACTACAAGAATATCGGCAACCGAAAGCGATCCGCCCGGATGCCCGGAGCCTGCGGCAGCAATCATCTGCACAATATTTTTCCGCACCTGCTTGGCTCTACGTTCAAATTCTTCTTTTATCATGATTTTCTTTCCCCCCACAAAAAGTATTCAGCCTTTATCTGCCCGCAACGCTGCAGGCACATCGCGTCTCCTATTTTTCTTCCCTTTTTGTCTCATAATCCATCATATGCTGCACACGTACCGAGTACTTTCCCCCTAAATGCTTGGTAGTGAGCCAGACCCTTGTGAACTCCCAGGCGATAGGCTCCGCAACAACGCGTGCACCCATGCAAAGAACATTCGCATCATTATGCGCCCGTGTCATCTCTGCTGAAAAAAGATCCGATACAAGAGATGCACGAATGCCCTTTACTTTATTCGCCATCATAGACATGCCAATGCCTGTCCCGCAAATCAAAATGCCTTTTTTCTCCGCCGGATGCGCTGCGACGTCTTCGCCGACAGCCACCGCATAGATACCTGCATCAACAGAATCCTCATTGAACGGCCCCTTGTCCTCTACAAGATAGCCTTTTTCTTTCAAATTTTTTATAATGAACTGCTTCATCCGGTATCCGGCGTGATCGGATCCGATTACAAGGATCGGTTTCAATTTCAACATCTCCTTACATTACTCTTCCGGATGGAAAATGATTTTCCCAAAATGCTCTTTCCGTTCTGTTATCATTTCAAAGGCCTGCGGACCTGCACTCAGCGGATAACGATGTGTAATCAACGGTCCAATTTTCAGCTGTCCGTTCTTAATAAAGTGCACACATGTTTCCCATTCCTGTCCAGGAAACGGTGCCGAAATCGTATTCCATGAGCCAAATACCTGCAATTCGTTGCGTACAATCTTTTCAAAATAGAGGCGCTTTACCAGGACATCTCCATATGGAATGCCAACAAACAAGACTTTACCGCCTTTACCCGTCAGAGAAAAGGCTTGTGCGGATGTGATGGGTGTGCCGGCAGATTCTACCGATATATCCACTCCCTTATTATCCGTAACCTTATAAACTTCTTCAAACGGCTCTTTGCCCATGGAATTGATGGTAATATCGGCGCCGACTTCTTTTGCCATTCCAAGTTTTATATCATCAATATCGATGGCAATAACCGATTTTGCGCCAAAAATCTTTGCCCACTGAATAGCCAAAAGCCCAATCGTCCCACATCCGATAACCGCTACGGTATCACCGGCTTTAATCCCTGTTTTATAATAACCGTGTATCACTACGCAAGATGGTTCAACAACAGCTGCATCGTCATAATTTACATTGTCCGGTACCGGCACAATATTTTCTTCCGGCAATACAATATATTCTGCAAACGCACCATAGCGGTGCGCCCCAATAACATCCAGGTGTTCACACTGCGCATATTTTGCTTTTTTGCAGGAATCGCATTCTCCGCAGTAAAGAGCCGGACAGGCAGTTACCTTTTGGCCTTGTTTCACTTTCGTTACATCTGCGCCAACTTCTATGACCTCGCCAGAAAATTCATGTCCCCATACCATACCTGGAACATACGGTCCAAGTTTTGCATAGCGCGAAGTATCGGATCCACAGATACCTACAGCCTTTACTTTGACTTTTACTTCTTTGCTGTTCTGGATGACCGGATCTTTTGCATTCTCAAAACGAATATCTCTTGCGCCATAAAATTTTAACGATTTCATTCAACCCATCTCCCTAACCTTGATTACTCAATGTTAGCATGGCGTTTCGCCATGCCAACATTTCCATTCTTATGCATAAAACCAATACGCATGCTGATTCCATCCAGCAACAATAAAAGCATTTGTTCAAACAAACTTCCTAAAGGCTGTACACTAGCTTTTGATAAAGAAAATTTTGTAGCCGACTCAATCACAATCAGCGGTTTTTGTATTTTCGCCATTCTGGATGCTGAATCCGCGGTAATCGTGACAACAGATGCGCCGCTCCCCTGCGCAAACCGGACAGTTCTGCACACACTTTCGGTTTCTCCGGAGGCCGAAGCCACAATCAACAAATCACCTTTCCCCACAGACGGCGTAATCGTCTCCCCAATGACATAAACCTCATAATCGAGCTGCATGAGCCGCATAGCGAAAGCTTTCAGCATGAGGCCGCTGCGACCTGTCCCGTAAACGAAAATTCTTTTGGCCATTTTCATCGCCGCAACGAATGAATCGGCTTCCATTAACTCAAGTCTCCTTACAGCTTCCTGTAATTCTTCAACAATACAATTTAACTCTTTCATCCTGCACCGCCTCAATGAAGCCCTAGGACTTTCTGTAATTTTTGAATCCGATCTTCGATCTCGTTTCCAAAGACATACCCGCCGGACACAAAAACGTTTGCTCCGGCCTTCAGACAAAGCGCTGCCGTTTTGTCATCAATGCTGCCATCGACTTCAATATCAATTTTCTTATCTCCAACCATGATTTTTACGGCTCTTATCTTTGGCAGCATTTCCTGCAGAAAAGTTTGTTTTCCATCCCCGGGGTTTACCGTCATGATCAGTACCATATCCACTAAATCCAGGACATATTCAATCGTAGCCGTGCAGGTCGCCGGACTCAATACAACGCCGGCCTTTTTCCCTCTGTTTCTTATCAGTTGCAGACAGTGGTACAGCATCGCCGTGGATTCCTGATGCACCGTAATGATATCGGCCCCGGCATCGATAAAAGATTCAATATAACGCTCAGGGTGTACGACCATCATATGCACATCCAACGGAATATGCGTGCTTTTCTTCAACATCCGAATATGATCTCCACCAAAAGCTAGGCGGTTTACAAATGAACCATCCATCACATCCACATGCAGAAGATCCACGTTATTCTTTTCCAATACAGCAAGCAGTTCTTTTAAGTTCACAATATCTGCTGCAAAAATAGACGGCGATAACTTTATTTCTTTCATAGTAATAATTCTCCTTTTCTGCTTGTAGCCAGCCCCAGACTGCTATTTTTTCTGCAGTCGGCACAACCTAACCAGCCATATGCTCTTTTAAACGATCCCGGATTCCAAATAAGCTGGGATATCCTTCACAGATAGTTCCGTACACTTCTTTAACCGCTTTTCATCCATCACGAACCCAATCAGCTTTTGCAAAAAATCAAGATGCGCATCCCGCCCTTTAACCGCTAGATTAAAGACAAGCTTTACTTCGATGGCTTCCTCTGTTACATCCATACGATAAAATTTCACAGGCTCGTCCAATTTCAACACACAAACCGCTGTCTTATAGACTTCCTCGGATGCTGCATGCGGTATTGCTACCGGAATAGCTGTTGGCAGACCCGTTGGGAACTGCTTTTCTCTTTCTACACACGCTTTCGCAAAATCCTCGCCTATACAAGCATTTTTCATCAGCTCAGCGCTACAAAGATTAAGAGCCTCTTCCCAGTTTTCTGCATGGCCTTCAATAGCAATATAAGCTCTCTCACTCATAACAAAAACCCCTCGTATAATTTTTTCGTATCCATTTATCCCAGAGCTCTCGATAACAAGCTTATAATAATCGCTGGCAGGTTGAACCCGAAGTACCCATCTGTAATAAGACCATTTACATGCATCTGCGTTGAATTTACAAGAGCCGTAGCCTCTACAGCAAACAGATTCGCACCCCAGGTGATAAGAACCATGCTTACCATACAACAGATAAGAGATCTTACCAGCTTGCCTTCACTGGCCATAACACACATAACTGTGATATAGCACACCGAGGTGAGCAACCCAATAGGGAAATAGGACATGCCCGGAATAATAAACGCCAGCAGAATCGTAAACGGAATGCAAAGTGCTGTACAGACAATACATGCCGGATGGCCAAGACCGAGGCAGACATCCATACCAATATAAATATTTACATCTTCACCCACATGCTTTTTCATAAAATCATTTGCTACATTGCCAATCGGAGTCAAACCTTCCATCATGACAGCAACCATACGCGGAATCAAAAGCAGGACACTAGCAAGCCCCATACCGATCATCGCGATGACAGTAAACGGCTGCTGTGTAACAAAGCCAAGCAAAATACCAACAACTAAACCGATGAATGCCGGATTTCCGAAAAAACCAACTTTCGACTGAAGACTGCTCAAATCCACTTCCATCTTGTTGAGGCCTGGAATATAATCGATAATTTTATTGACGACAATTGCCAAAGGCCACATGTAGCTGATAAACGAGAGACATGTACACGTTGTTCCTTCAAGCCCATATATTTTTTCCCAATACGGAGCCACTCTTTCCGAGATAAACAATGCCACAATCGAGAGACCAACGGTAACGACAATTCCAAGAATAACGCTGTTAAAGAGTACATACGCGAGTGCACCGGGAATAAGGAAGTGAATAAAATTCCACATATCAACATTCATGACTTTTGTCCAACCGAATTTTATTAAAATCACATTCGCCAAAATAATGAGCGGAACTGCAATCGGTGCAAAAGGAACCGTCCATGACGCAGCCCCCAAAGCAGCCCAGCCGATATCGACGGTGGTAAAACCGCTTCCCATCCCCTGATAGTATTCAACAACCGGTTTAATACAGGACATCAAAAGACCAATAACCAAAAGGAGCCCCTGGAACCCGATACCAATCATAAGACCGGCCTGTAAAGATGCGCCTACTCTCATTCTGAAAACAAGACCCAAAATAAAAATCATAATTGGCAGAATAACAACGGCGCCCATCCCCAGAATAGTTTGCACTACACTTAACAACACATCCATAGGTTATCAGCCCCCCACTCTTTCACTTTCAATTTTTCTGCAGGTTTCGATGATTTTCTTTTTAATGCCTTCCTTGTTGATTCCTGAAATCAAGCCAAATACTTTAATAAGTGGTTTTTTTGTTGGTTCGTTGTAGTTTGAAGTAACAAAAATAATATCTACTGCATCTTGTTTTACCGGGATTTCCGTAAGACTCCCTTTGGTGATGGTCGCTTGGATATTTGCTTCTGCCAGGATCTTTTTGACAGCTTCCTGTGCGACTGTTGATGTAGCAATACCGCTCCCACACGCAACTAAACCCTTGATCATTTTTATAACCCCTCTCCGATCTTAATTTATAGCAATACTTCTATTTGGAAGTAATACCACCTTGATTGCCTCTCCATTTCGGGCAAGTTCTATTCCCTGGTTAATTTCTTTCAGCGGAAAAACATGTGTTATAAATTTATCCGCCGGAAATTTTTCTGAAATTGCAAGTTCGAAGGCTTTTTGTACCTGCAGGCTGCTCGCCCCGAAATGTCCGTAAATCCAAAGGTTATGATAATGGATATAGTTCGTATCCAATTCACACAAACTGCCTTTCGGAACACCGCCAAAGAAGACAACAATTCCACCCTGCCTTGCCATATAGATACTTTGTGCCTGCGCCTGTACCGACGGATTTGCAGATATAACCTTATCTGCGCCCCTGCCTTCGGTGATTTCCTTTACTCGCTGAACCGGATCTTCTTTTGTGCTGTTAATGATGAAGTCCGCACCAAAACGCTTTGTCATCGCCAACCGTACATCATTGATCTCAAGCATAATGACCCGTGCTGCGCCTCTTAATTTTGCAAGCTGTGCATGAAAGCACCCGATCGGACCGGCGCCGATAATAACCACAGTATCGCCTAAGGTGATGTCGATGTTTTCCTGACAGGCATATACCGAAGATAAGGGTTCGCTTAAAGAAGCCCTTTCAAAGCTCACGCCAGTTGGAAGCTCAAATACAGAATCTCTTTCCAGCTGTTCTTTAGTTACCGGTACGTAGCCCGCAAAGCCGCCCTGCCGTGCGATGTAGTCCCCTGGATCCGTACAGTTTTCACTATGCCCGTCGCGGCAAGACTCGCATTTTAAACAGTGATCCTCCGGATAAATATAAAGCCGATCCCCGATCTTATACTTTGGAACCTCCGCATCGAGTTCATCAACAAATCCAACAATTTCATGCCCAAAGATATGCGGATATCTTCCCTTACAGGAATCTGTAGCCATATTCCGAATATCCGAACCACAGAGACCTACAGCCATGACTTTTAAAATAAGCCCACCGGGAGGGCACTTCGGCCTTGGGATATCTTCTACTCGAATATCATTGGGTCCATACATCATTGCGGCCTGCATTTCATCACCTCATCCACGTTTTTATACCGATTTCTTTTGCTGCCCACATGCGTATCACACATTTTTTCCCAATCTTCCTGCGGAATATCCTGTACTTCGCCAATGGATTTTGCAATAAAATAAATCTTCATAACCTCTTCCCCTGCTTCCAAAAAAGCAACCGCTTTTTCCAGGTCAATTCCAGCGCACACGCAGCCATGATTTGCCAGCAGCACGAGATCATGATCTTTCATAGCATCCTCTATGCCATTAGCAATAGCCTTTGTCGCCGGCTGTCCGTACGGCAAACAAGGAACATCTTCAAACAGCAAGCCAAATGTCGTAGAACAGCGAAGCTGAATCGGCTTGTTGCAGTAAGCAAACGCAGTCAAATAAGGTGCATGCGTGTGGACGACGGCATTACATTCCGGCCGTACCCGAAGTGCAGCTTCATGCAGCAGGTACTCGCTGGAACGTTTTCTGGTTCCCTCGATTTGCACGCCATCTTTCACAACAGCAATCTGATCTGCTGTCAACAACGATTTTCTTGTGCCGGAAGGTGTAATATACAGTCCGCCGGTCTCCCTGTCGAAAACAGAAATATTTCCTTCCAAAGGATTCACCAACCCTTTGGCATCCAAAAGCTTTGCATAAAATACAATTTCCTGCTTAATTGCCAAACTTTTGTCCATACTTTGCCTCCTTGTACATTTTATTTAAAACATCTTTAAAAACTCATTAAAAAACATATCATACGATTTTTGCATTCTCCTTTCCGCTACACAAACCGCATGATGTTATGCGGTTTACGTTTTCTGAAAGATACGGTATAATAAAAATGATTAGAAAATTTTTACACCCGTATGTCTTGAGACGTTATCGCCATCAGGGCGCACTGAAACACAGCTGCAAGTTGTACTGTATTTCAGCGTCATTTAGGGTTTCGTCACAAACCGTAAATGACCAACTCAGCTAAGTAATGATAGACTTTTTCTTTTGGCATAAGCGTCCCGAACGCTGGGGGCTTTGGCAGGCTTCTGCTGCGCTTTTTTGCCTCCTTTCATCGCATGTGTGATGCGATATTTTTTTGAAGATACTAAATATACAAATTTATACTTGCAAATTAATTATATATCCTATAGACGCCGAAGTCAACGAAAATTAACTCCTATTAGAGATAAAAGAGGATGGTACCCATGGATAATCTCGACCAAGCTGAACCCAACTATAAAGAAATTGGAATACGATTAAGAGAAGTCCGCGCCAAATTGTCTCAGACAGCATTTGGTGAACCGCTTGGCTATAAGTATGGATATGTAAGAGATTGCGAGCACGGAAAGAAGCCAAGTCTAGAATATTTGTTTAAAGTGTCCAATTTTTATAACGTTTCTTTGGAATGGTTATTAAAAGGAATAGTTCTTATAGACGACAAAGCACAAAAAGTCGAGGCAATTTCTGACCCCGACTTAAAAAATATGATAGCTATATTAAGAGACTTAATGGAAAGCGACGATCCCGATCTACGCGGTTGGACAAAAGTACAGTTCAAGACTGCATTTAAAGAATACTATGCCGCTCACGATGAAAAAAAACTGTAATAACTATGATTAGCCCCCAAAAAGGGTAATCATAGTTTATACAATGGACAAGGTCAGCAAATACGGGGGTTGCGTGAAAGCCTGGGACTGACGAAAAAGGAATTCGGCAAGCTATATGGGTTTCACGCGCACACGGTTAACCAACGGGAAAATGATAGTATTCAAATTTTAAAAAGTACCTGGGTAAAATTGTTTGGGAACGAATAAAAAAGAATGTCAGCAGTAATAAATGCTTCAGCTTCTACTATTCCGTCAAAAAATCCAATTACAGGCAATCTATCTTGTCATGAGTTTTAAACATGTGAAGCTGCCTTTTCATATCCATCCAGTGCCCTATCCCCCAAAAAAGCTAACCATTCTAACCAAAAAGTTGACAAGAATGGTTAGAATGGTTAGAATATAAGTCCGGCTCTCTGTTTAAACAGATGGCAGAGGTTTATGATTATATCGATTTTCACAATCAGACCCGCTCCACTTTTGATAAGCTGCGGCGTATCGATACCAGGGATTACCCTGAGGTGGCTGTCAGGGAGGCCTTGCTAAATTCCCTTGTACACCGGGAATACTCGTTCAGAGCCAGCACGCTCATCAGTATCTATAACGATAGAATAGAATTTACTTCAATTGGCGGTCTTGTTTCCGGGGTAACATTGAATGACGTGCTGATGGGTATTTCTGTTTGCCGTAACACAAAGCTGGCAAATGTGTTTTAT
This sequence comes from Pelorhabdus rhamnosifermentans, assembly GCF_018835585.1. NCBI lineage: Bacteria > Bacillati > Bacillota > Negativicutes > Selenomonadales > Sporomusaceae > Pelorhabdus > Pelorhabdus rhamnosifermentans. Next base: position 146,972 of record NZ_JAHGVE010000008.1, on the reverse strand, counting down.
CGTTTGGAACTGATTGAAGCCTACGGAACTGGTATGCGAAAGATTATGAATGCTTATGAAGGAAGCGGAAAGACGCCGCAGATTGAAACATCAGATAATGCTTTTAAGATTATCCTGCCAAATCTCAATGCTCAGACTGAGAAAAAACAGTTAAGCGATGAAAGTGACAGCCAAGCGGAAAAAGTAATGCAGCTGGCCAGAAAACAAGGTAGGGTTACACGGAAGGAAGTTGAAAAGCTGTTAAGTATCGGACAGACAACAAGTGGCCGCCTGTTAAAAAAAATGATGAAAAATGGGCAGCTTATTCAAGAAGGTAAGGGAAAGACCACATGTTACCGGCTTTTTCAATAAATATGTTTAGGTAATGATAATTCTGGGAAAAAGTTAGAAACGGCTTCAGCCTACAATAATTTCTTTGGGTTTCTAGGGTACATTCTGCAATCAACTTGATAAGTGGTTCCGCATCCAGTTGGTTAGCACGTGCATGTTCAGAAGAAGGCAAAGTACAATAATAAAATAAGTAAGTGGAGCAATCGAAAGATTGCTTCGCTTACTTATTTTTACTTGAATGGGATTGATAATGCTGTTGTTGTACTGCGTTCAGCACAAGCTATCGACAGGATGCTTGCGCTAATTGCGCTAACTTATCTCTACTGCGTGATCGGTACGGGAAGCTATTGTCTTTTAGGGGGTCTCGCCAGCAAAACGCGGATTTCGTACGCTAAGCAAAATTTTCCCCTGCAATGACCGATTTAGCGTACGCTAAGGAAAATAATGCCGGATGGTATCAGCGAATAAGCCGATATTATCCGGCATTATTTTCTGCTAAGCCAGTTTCAGCTTATCGGCCGCATGCGAAAAAATATAACCTTTATGAAACACGACTTCCTTTTTATCGAAGTCGCGTAAAACCTTTAGAAAAGTGACAGGCCCTTCATTCCACTTATCCATGATAGTACCGGTCCAATTTGCTAGTGCAGGTGCAGGGGTATGTGTAGTAATGGAACAGAAAATCGTAACAATTAACCGTAATATTCCATATATATGTAACGTCAACATTTCTGAAAAATCCACGTTAAAAAGCAGCCACTAGGGCTGCATATATTATGGATATGATTCGCTGATCGAAGTTTTAGGGCAGCGAATCATACTTTTGTTTACGTCGTCCTGCGAAATGTCTACAGCGGAGCATTTGTCGCTCATTATATTCAATTTTAGCATTGTTATGTTTCCAAGTACAGGGTGACTTGAGCATACAACAAAGATGCCGTCTTATGCTAGAAGCCCATTGCTGGTATAATAGCCTTTCAACAAAAGCTTAACATCAGCAACGCAAGTTGCCAAAGGATAACATGCATTATACACTCGTTATTGGATTGAATTCATCAACTCATAAAAATATCCGGATTCATGAGTCTTATAAAGATTATACCAGGCATCTAATGTTTTTTCAGAAAATACATCTAAAGCTCTTAAGACATGTAAGGAAAATTCCAACGGAGCTATTCCAGAAGCAGTTATCAGTTTTCCGTCAGTTACGGCAGACTCCTGCTTATAGTACTTTTCTCCTGCATAGTTCGGGCAGATCATCTTAAGATAGTTTAAGTCATTGCTTGTATGCCAGCTCGATTCAAGCAACCCTTTCCTAGCAAGACCTACTGTAGAGCCACAAATCGCTGCTACAATAAGACCTTCCATTAAACACTGCTCTGCCTTTGCCAATATAGGTTCATGAATTGTTTCTGTCCAAGTATTACCGCCAGGTAAAATCAAAGCATCTGCATTTTCGATGTTGCACCCGTCCAGGTTAACATCCGGTAATATTTTCAAGCCTCCCATTGTAGTGACAGGAGTTTTTTCAATACCCACAGTAACAATTTTTGATGGAGCTAATCCTTTCTTATAATATCTACCTGAGTTCAGTTCAGCAGTTAAATACCCTATTTCCCAATCTGCCATCGTATCAAACACATAAAGATAAACAGTATTATTCATTTGCATGTCCCCCATTTTGATATTTATTGAGCGTTAATCAAACGTCCATACATGATAAAGAACGATGTTTATCTCCATGATAAAACAGCTTCACTGACAACTACTGTCAGCGAAGCTATCTATAATTGATAATATTCCATTAATTCCGCTGCAACAGAAACAAGTTTTTTCTTCAAACTCTGCGGCTCAATCACTTGAATAGCCTTTCCGTAGGGTAGGAGAAAATTGGGTACATATGCATGGACTGCTCTTTCGTCAAGTAAAAAGGTCGCTTGACTCGAAGTCCTCTCTTTCAGATGATGACCTAAAAACCAATGGATGCACAGATCGTCCAAAGCTTCTGCTCTACCTTTGATAATTATTGAAATCATTCCATCCTTGCTTTCTGGATCAGGCAAAAGATTTTGTAAAAAAAACTCCCTAGCTGAAAAGGCTTCAGGACGCTTAAATATCCTTTGTGTTTGCTTTATATGTAAAATCCGTTCAGCACGAAAGCTTCTAATTCCGTTTCGAAGATGACAAAATCCAATCGTATACCATTTATTATTCCAATAGAGAATTCCATAAGGGTCAATCACTCTTGACCGTGGTTGTTCTTCATGGCTTGTACGGTATTCAATTTCTACAGAATATTCGTTTGCTACAGCTCGCTCCAGTTCTTCCAATATCAATTTAACAGATGAGGCAATATCACGGTTTATCACTTCGAAACCGGCTAAGTGGCGATTGAGGATGTTTTCCTGTTCCCGGTTTGAATACATTTTTAATTTTTGTGTTGCATTGTTTAACGACTCACTGAAAGGGTATCCCGCTTCGTTGGCAAATACGGCAGCATGAAGCAGCGCTTTTTGTTCTTCAATATCGAAAACCAAAGGTGCATGGATAAAATTGTTCAGTAAACTATATCCACCTTTCTGCCCTGTATCTGAAACAATTGGTACTCCACTTGCGCAGAGTGAATCAATATAACGATACACGGTTCGTATATTTATCTCTAATTTTTCCGCTATTTGCTTTGCAGTTATTTTTACACCTGAATTTAACATCCACAAAATTGCTAGCATATTATCGTTTTTTGCCATATGCCCCCTCCATGATTAATAAGTTGATTTAATGCAGCTATGTGCTACTTTCAGACTTTCTTCGTCAATAACATGTATCAAGGTTTGCAATTTGATTCTTGGTCGTTGTTTGGCTGTTCGGCTATCCTTGTTAGTTTTGTTTCCAATGTTTCTTCTGCCTCCAGTTCAGCATTGTTTCCCTTTTCAAGGGCACTGCTATGTTACGCCCTTCCTTCTGCGAGCATTACCCCGCCTCATCAGTAAAATTATGACGTAATCCGACTCCCTGCCGACTATTTGGCTTCCTCGTCTTCAACTTGTCCGCCATACTCCCTTGGAGGGCGGCAGGGTCTCCCAAGTTCACACGGAGTAACAATGTGTAGCATGCCAAGACCTTCGACCCCGGGGCGCCGCATCTAGCTTGCCTTCTTCGCTAGACTCAGTGTTGTCTTCTGCTCGTCCCATGCATCGACCTTTCCCAATATCAACCATTTCGGGGTTCTACATCTTCAACTTGTGCTTTCGGCCTACTACCTTTCCTGCCTACGCTTAGACTTGGCGTTACCGCTTCAGTCCCAAGGCTGGATACTGAGTGACTGGCTAGGCCTTCTCAGGCGGGATTCTCACCCGCTATACTCCGTGCGCTTCTTGGCGCACGGGACGGGGTTATTGCCATCCCGCTTATGCCTTTAAAACAATTTCTCGATTAATTTCTGTGAGTCTTCAATTTGTCAAATCGATAAGTTATGTTTCTTTTAAATATTCTTATGTACTTATTTCTAGTTACACAATCAAGCTGCTGTAAACCTATCGCATTTTTTAAGTTAAATGGTCTTCTGTATTTTTACTCTTGCCTCAGAATCATCTTCCTACCATATCAATAAGTTATAGTGCTCTTTGGCAGATATAAAATTCATAATAGCCTGCTTTCATCTATTCTTGGGCCTATTCCTAAAATAGTAGCAACTTATATTAAGTCAATTTCAACCTGATAATCTGAATACCTTTTTATTTAGGTCAGCGCAGGCAGAAAAGACGCTTCGTCATTTTATCATTCAATATCGGTCCACAGCCGCCCTTTATATCTTTTCCTTAGGCTTCATTATAATCGATACGATATAAAGCCTCCAGCAAACTCGCTAGAAGTTTTTTTATTGCAGTCGGTACATTGTTTAAATCTATGTTAATTACTTCTACATCCATAAATACACAATATTGTACATCAATTTACATTTAATTGAAGGATTTTCCTTTTAAATGTAGTATTTTGGAAGTTAGGAGGTGTTTATGTGCGACGAAAACCGTTATTTTTGTTGGCAGCCTTTTTACTTATTTCAATAATGATTGGAGGCTATACAAGCATGCAAAGTTCAACTGTCATTAAGCCTAAGGTTGAAAAATATCCTGATAAACCTATTACTTTAATTGTACCGTGGAGCGTAGGAACGGCTGCAGATTTAACAGCTCGAATTTTAGAAAAATCGGCCTTAAAAGATTTAGGTCAACCATTAACGATTGTTAACAAACCTGGGGGAACAACTACTATTGGTTTGAATGAACTGGCTAGTTCCAACCCTGATGGTTATACGATCGGTCTCTCGACTTCTGAATTATTTTTACAACCCTTATTTGTATCTACGAAATATGATTACTCAACCGCGTTAGAACCCCTAGCGCAAATTACATCTACTCCATACGTCATGGCTGTTCAAACTAACCAACCATGGCAATCTGTTGATGATCTTATTAGTTACGCTAAGCAGCATCCAGGACAATTAAAGTTTGGTCACGCTGGTACTGGTTCAATTCCCCATATTATGGGCGAAACTTTTACTAAGAAAACTGGTATTATTATGAATCAGGTTCCCTTTCAAGGCTCGGTAGAGGTAATGGCTGCCTTATTAGGTGGACATGTTCAAGTTATATTTACAAATCCCGGGGTAATCAAAGAACAAATGAAGAATGGGACAGTCAGAATTTTAGCCGTAGCAGGTAAATATCGCCTGACTGGCTCACTTTTCACAAATATTCCAACATTTAAAGAACAAGGGATAGATATTGTTTATGGTGTCAAAATGGGCATAGCAGTACCCAAAGAAACACCACTCGATGTAAAAGCCAAATTATCTGAAGGATTAAAGGCTATAATTAATGCCCCTGAATTCAAAAAAGATATTGAAAATATAGGTCTACAATATGAATATTTAGGTCCTGAAGAATCACAAACACAATGGTTAGTAGAAAACAAAGAATTAACCGCTGCTGTCCAAGAAACAGGCATTGTAGACTTAATCAAATCTCAAAAACAATAGATAAAGCTAGCCAAAACCACATCAATCAAAATAAGCCCCACTCGCTTGAGTGAGGCTAAATTTTTGAGCCAAGTCATATTTTAATCCCGCTGTTTATTTCCAGCAGCCCGTCCTCAACCCCAATCTAGGAATTGCCGGAGATAGCAAAAATGTCCACCCGGAATAAACCGATTGAAGGTGAAACCCCATAAACAGCAAAAACCAGGAAGCGGTAAAGTCCGTAGTTCCTGGTTCCATAGTTTACAGAACATTTTTTATCTCTTAGAGTATTGCTTGCTTCTTATCCAACTTCTCTCGCTTTAGTAATCTAAGATTCTTATCCGACTTTCTTCGCCTTAGTCACTTCCCAAGATTTGCGCAACTAACACCACCCCACTTTTTCATGCATCCATATCTCTATTAACCCGCGGCGACCGATTCGATAATTTGTTACAGTCTAGCTTGGATATTCACGACTTACGCTTTTGTAAATCCACATACCGTTTTTCTAAATACAAACGACAACTTTTCATCTTATTGCCATTCGTCACCATAAAGGTGACTTAACATTTATTTGTATGTCACCTTTATGGTGACAGTCAAGAGGGATTATTATGTTTTCACAAGATCTTTTTTGCCAACGACTACGACAATTTACGACATATTAAATCCTCCTGCTCTCACAGTTGTTCTCAGTTTTCGAGCTGAATGATGGTGCCCCTTTGCTCCATTGCCATTACAGCAACTTCTTAGCTACTACGAGCACCTCCGCCCTTGCATTGCGCCTTGTTATTTCGACCTTGTCTTTCTGCGACTTGTGTCTTTTCACTTATCATCGTCATGCAGGTTCCTGTGTTTCACATCAGAGCCCAATATGCGCTCGTGCCGCCTTAATACCGTTTGCCAAGCAGTCAGCTACTCAGGTTTTCTACTGCTCTTATCCCTGCCTAGTGGTGAACAACAGGTTTTGACAAAGTTTTACGCTATCGATACTTCTTCAGCGGTTCACTTTCGTTCACCTTCGCATATCCCACATGATTGCTTTAATGCAACCTTTTCCCTAGATGCTAACCACCACAACTCTTTATTGCAGCAGCTTAGGGTTGTTTGATGGGTCTGCCTGATTCAGTCCCCATCGAGGGGCCTTCCCTCATCTCTGATGTGCCTTCCGCAGCACACCACCACTGTACGTACCGTTCGGTATACAGCGGTTCAATAGAATTAATGTACTAATGAATATCTTTCACTAATTGTTACAAAACCAATTTTCTTTAGGTATCCATTGGTGAGCGTCAGTGCAAGGATTGGACTATTGGCTATGCGCCAGTAGCCCTTTCTTGTGTTGGCGTATTCCCACGCTTTGTGGTTGTCTAGGCCAAGTTTCACAAGACCATCGTGTTTTGTGCCGATTTTCTTCCACTGTTTCCAGAAACACATTCGTATCCTTCTTCGAAGCCACTCATCCAATGCTTTGGCTATAACCTTCATTTCGGCCATGCCAAAATAATTCACCCATCCCACGATACACTGTCGAAGCTTTATACTTCTTTGCTCCATGCTCATGGCATTGCTTCGCCCGGTTATTTTCTTAAGTTTTTGCTTGAATTTTTCGGTCCTTCCCATGGTGTATATATCCACTCTGGTACTATGACCTCTGCTGACTTCTGACGATTCAGTCACGTATCTCTACATGGTTTGCTGTTTTCAAATTCATGTCCACAACTTATCTGTCAGATCTCCCCAGGTAAGAACGCTTACTTTCACTCCATCTATCTGCTACATATACACTGCCCGCTTCGAATAGTTTAGGGCTTCGTTTTGTTGCGCAAACTTACCCAGCGAACATATGCCTTCTATGCAGTTCGTGTTCCTCAGACCGGAGCTTTGCCGCCGACTTCCTTCAGATTCCACCTCACGGTGGACACCCTTGTCTTGAGCTAAAGGTTGGCACTATCAACCCCCGTATTGGACTTTCACCAACTAGTAAGCGCCCATGCTGGGCGCACGCAAAAAAGCCCATCCCTAGCGTTTTGCTAAGAATGGGCTTCGTCATACCCCTAACCGCCCTACTACTACAACAGCATATTCTTTTCCTTTTTCAATTCCAATAAATTGTCTTCCTGTATTCTTAGCAGCTTCCCCGATCCGGCGAACGGATCAATATACTTCTGTGCTGTTCTTAAAATGATAAAGATAACCAATTAACCTTCCGATAAATAAACCAGTACACACTCCGGATACTGCTAGCATGCTGACTTTTAGTCCTAATTGCTCCGCAAATATTGGATCGGTTGCTTGTTCATATCCAAAATAGTACTTAGTAACAAAGATGGCAATTATAATATACATTGTACTCCAGGTCCCCGGAATTTGGATAAGTAAGCGTTTCTTATCAACTCTTATACCTAAACGCTTCACTTGCCACCACCCTAATAGAATTCCTATGAGTATAGCAATTATCCAACTACTAACAATGAGATAATCTACAACAGTAATTGTTACCATTAAAGTATTTACTGACATGACTGCTAAAATAGTAGGAATAGTAAATATACGTTGCAACTTAGTAACTCGCGTTTTAGAAGCTTTTATGCCTACAATAATTAGGTATATCAACAATAAATAAACCCACACCGGTGTATGTATTGCTATCTGCCAAATCCTCTCCAGCATAAATCATCTTCCCGACTATGTGTATTAAATCATAATTTCGCTACAAAATTATGATTTATAAATAATTCCATACAGCCTTATTATTGTCCTGCAATAATCAAAAAAGCCCCCAACCGGAATAAACCGATTGAGGGTGATGCAGAAATACAAATAATTTATACAAGGTGCTTGCCATATTATGCGAATTTCGTACTCTAAGTAATGCCCTAGAATGGTCTAGCTCAATGCTGAATCTTCTAATGCTAGACCACCTGTAGGCTTCACCTGATGTAGTTGATCTGCCTTCTGCCTTAAAACCAATGCAAATTCACCAACACCCGTGCTATCAATAAATCTTTCATTATAATCGATGACAAAAGCATTTGAAAAAGGTATTCTCCTTACAACTAGATCATTGGCAATTACTTCAACGATTACATTGCGATAGGCATCTGAACTTTGTGCTGGAACTAACGACCAATCAAATAGTTTTAAGGTGCCCGTACTTTCAGTAGAAATGATTTTACCCGTCACCCACATTGTGGCAGCAACATCAGTAGACTTAGCTCTTGAATCGCTGGGCGTACCTACTTCCACATGTACAGAGCGAATTACATCTACACCTAATTTTATTTTGTCCGATCCTTCAACTGATAATTTAAAACCCATTATAAAACCTCCGTAACCTTTCAAATCTAATTGTTGTTTATAAATATCTTATGTAAATTTATTCCATATAATTTGCATATGCAATATCCACTAGACTGGCATTCCATGTCGGCCAATCTTTCACAACTGGAAAAACATACATTAAAGCTGGTATAGGAATTCCGGCAGCGTGCATCACATCCCATGCGAAGTCTACGCAGGCGTTTCCAATACCCGAATAAAATCCGAAGGTATGACATTTGCGGGCTATCTGACAATAATCATGTAAGTTGTCATGCGTATCTTTAGTAATGGGAAAAGATTTTTGATAATAAATTTGCGTATATGCATGAAGATCGTCAGTTCTAACTTCCCCTGACCAAATCGGCATGCCTTCCTTTGTAGGGTGAAATCCGTATGATTCCTTTAATCCTGTTGTATTATCATCCAAGCTAATCCACATATGACCTACACTGCTTGGGTCTGCTGCACTTTCATCATCTCTCACCATAGGGCATCCCCTCACAGCAATATAAACCGTTAATGAATAATCGCTATCCGCCAAAATTGCTCCTCCTCATACAATTTTACTTACCAAAAATAATCCAAATGGGAAGTAATTCCCAAATAAGAGCAATGAATATAATTATGGTTGAGGAGTCTTTCATGCTTTCCAAACTAAAGCCATATTTTATTTTCTTCTTTAGAAAATATACGATTGCAGAAGCCGGAATGGCAAATAACAATAAAAATATTGCACCATTTGCTATTATGAAAGCTATAGTGCTTAACACAGTGCCAAACTCAGAAAATCCTCCTCTTATATATGCTGCTGCTGTGAAAAAAAATGTTGATAAGACAATCCATTTCCAGTAATGCTGTGTACGAATCAGTAACGATTCTACAAGAACGAATACTGTAATAGTAAGTCCTCCTAATATACCCATGTCATCTCTTATATGGAGTATTTGATACGCACTAATAATGGGATTAGTGAGAAATGCAAACAAAGTTATTACTAAAGTTACCCCAATATCTCGCCTGCAAAGATACCATTTTTGAGACTCATTCAACTTAGTTCCTCCCTAAAAACAAAAATTGATAACTTATCTAGAGCTTTTTTCGGGAAATCTGGTGGTCATGAACCTGACCAATGCCAACTCAGCCAGACACGTAATTACACTGAAATCCTTGCTCAGCATACTAACATAACCACCTGCCGTCTTTGACTTTAGGTACAGTTACATAATACCAAAAATATATGACCAAATTATGACAATTAAAATATTTTTTAGCAAAATAATATACCCATCAAATTATTATTATCATGATACAACTATAATTGTAAAAAGAATGTCTATTTTATAATTTCTCCGACCTAGTTTTAATATAAAACAAAAACAGTCCCTACCCCATCCATTACGGCCAAAGTAGGCGCTTCGTCTGCTTACCATTCAACAGCTACCATAAATACACAATATTGTATATTAAATTACATTTAATTGCAGGAATTTCCTATTAAATGTAGTATTTTGGAAATAAGGAGATGGTTATGTGCGACAAAAAACGTTATTTATGTTGGTAGCCTTTTTGCTTATTTCAACAATGATTGGAGGTTGTACAAGCATGCAAAGCGAGACAGTTATTACCCCTAAGGTAGAGAAATATCCTAATAAACCTATTACTTTAATTGTACCATTTGGTCCTGGAGCAGGACTAGATCTGGTAGCCCGGATTCTGGAAAAGAATGCGCCTAAATATTTAGGACAGCCATTAATTGTTATTAACAAGCCAGGTGGAGCAGGCACAACAGGTTGGAATCAATTAGTTACATCCAATCCGGATGGCTATACGATCGGAATGACCGGAATTGAAATATTGCTACATCCTTTGTACGGTATATCTAAATATAATTACCCAACCGACTTAGAGCCACTGATACAAATTTCTGATTTACCAATAGTAATGGCTGTCCGAGCTGACCAACCATGGAAAACCACTAATGACTTAATTGAATACGCAAAAAAACATCCCGGACAAGTTAAATTTGCTCATGCTGGCGCAGGTACAATAGGCCACGTTTCTGGCGAAACATTTGCTAAAGCAGCAGATATTGTTCTTGCCCAAGTTCCTTTCCAAAGTTCGTCAGAAGCAATGGCCTCTTTACTAGGCAACCATGTTCAGGCTGTTTTTATTAATCCGGCATCAGTTAAGGAACAAATTAAAAGCGGTTCAGTTAGAGCATTAGCAATAACATCTACACAACGCTTAAATGATCCCCTCCTTGCAGATGTACCAACATTTAAAGAACAAGGGCTGGATGTTGCTTTCAGTAATTGGTATGGAGTGGCAGTTCCAAAAGAAATACCTGCTGATATCAAATCGAAATTAGTTAAAGGATTGAACGCAATGATCAATGAACCTGAATTTAAAAAACAAATGGAAAGTTTAGGACTGCAAATTAATTATTTAGATTCTAAAGAGTCGGAAGAAAAATGGCTAACCGATAGCGAGAAATTATCTAAAATTGTTCAAGAAACAGGCATTGCAGACCTAATCAATTCTGAAAGACAATAGATAAAGCTAACACGTGAATGAAAATGGGCCCCACTCAAACTATCGCTGGTCAGTTTATCGCTCTAGACTTCAATAAACCAGCGACCTTCATCATCAAATAAATACACTTGTTTATTGCATATCCGGCAAGTGTATCGCATTCCTAATCCGCCGCCTTTTAATGAAGCTGCCTGCCGAACATCTAAAATACGATCAATGGCGAACCGCCGTCCATCACCCCACACCATTTCAAGCGGACGCACTTTCCCATTCGTATCGTGCTCTGCTGTTATTTTTACAAATATCTTTCCCATGTTTAATACCGCCTTTATTTAGAACATATGTTTGTTTTTATGATTATGGAACATATGTTCATGGTAAGCAAGTTGGAATAAATGGCAATAAAAAAAGAGGCCCAAAATTTATGCCTCTTTCTTGAGTTTTCTTTTTGTTAGTTTCTTTTCTTTTCCCCTTATTTGTGTCAAACTTGCTTCAAGCGCAGCCATAAGATCAAGGACTTTGCCTTGATTTGTAGCAGCTGGCTGTGATTCAATTACTTCCCCTTCTGCTTTCTTTTCAATCATCTTTAAAATCTGATAATAATACTCATTCTTATATTTCTCCGGCTCAAATTCCATAGTAATTGTTTCAACTAGCTGCTTTGCCATATCAACTTCTCTTTTGTTGAGCTCTATTTGTTCGGGTACTTCATTGAATTCATCAACGCTAACAATCTCATCTGAGAATAGCATGACCGAAAGACTCAATATATTTTGGTATGGTCTTAATGCAGCTAGATATTCTTTGTTACAATGTCAAGAGGACGGGGTTGACATCCCGTTTATGCCTCGGGGTTACTGACAACATCTCTATATTACAGTGTCGACAATCCCGTCCCCTTGGCATGTAAGGCGGCGAAAAAAACGACACTCTCTTGAGCATCGCCGTCTCGCCTAACCTCACACGCCGCTCGGGTCACACCTCTGGGTTGCCCTATCCTGCGCATGAATAAAAGCATTATTTAGGTTCCCACAGATTTTAGCGAATTATTCCATTTACACAGTTCCCGTCACACTCCTAGGAATAAAATTAAAGCATTTATATCCTAAACTAATTTAATTTACAAAATAGACGCTACACTAGTTTGTTGATTTCCCCACATATCTCTTTATATTTTATTCCCACTATAAGACAGGTATAAAACAAGAGAACGACCTTCATCATCCACAAGCCGCTCTCTCGCCTTTCAATATATTTTCAACAATAGTTCAGCGATTCCCTAGCATTTCTTCTAAACGCTGCAACAAGCTAGGATAATCAACTAAAGCAAAATCCGTCACGTCAATTTCAATTAAATCTCCCAATTCAAAAGTTCCATAGCCTCTGGTTTGACAGCGTTTTATAAATTCTTTATAGTCCAGTAACCCTTCCGCCTCATTTCTGCAATCTACTGTATCTCCCTGGTGATAGCAATTGAGGATATGTCCTGCATGTCTATTGGGATCAACATCTCTTTTCTTTTGGCGTTCAAATAATATATCCAAATTGCCAATTAACCGAATAGTAATAACCCGATAACCATATTTCGAGGACAAAAGCGAAATCTTGGGTCGCTGTTTATCACTAAAAGGATAATCTGAAATAATGGATGACTCTTCTTGCATGATTTTTTCTATTTTTTTATAGTAATAATTCCAACTGAGCTGTATGACCCCTTCTTTTTCTTCTACATTGTTAAATCCAAATTTATCCCAGAATTTCTCTTTAATATCGTCCGGTGATACTACAACAAAGGAATCTCTCCAACTAAGTATGGTATTACACAAATATGTTTTTCCTGTACCCGGATATCCAGTCAGTAATATAAGATTTTTATGCATTTTACAAATACTCCTTTTACAAAATAAGAGGTCATTATATATCTTCAAGAACTTCCAATGGCATTTCATAGCCATATGGTCTGTTCGACAAGACTTATAACAACCCGAAAGCATTGCATATTAAATAATAAATCGTCTTCTAAGCATTCAGGAAAATGCCAATTTTATGTTTAATCACATCAGCAACCACTTCATTACAAGGAACAATATTTTTTCGTAATGAAGTATTATCTTTACTTTGCGAAAATAATTTTGCCGCTTCTCTCGTCCACCCGACTAACAATTCAGTTCCTACATTAAATTTGCGCACACCATACCTGATACATTGCTGAATGTCTTCATCCTTTACACCAGTTCCGCCATGAATCACCAGCGGAATGTCCACTGTTTTATGGATTTCTTTTAATAAAGGTATGTTTAATTCAGTCTTTGATTTGTACTGACCATGATTGGTACCAACCGCAACTGCTAAAGCATCAACACCCGTCTCAAAAACAAAGCGCTTTGCATCTTCCGGATTGGTATAAGCTTTTTTGCTTTCTTGTACAACAACACCATCTTCTATTCCGCCAATTGCTCCCAATTCGCCTTCAACTGATACGTCTCGCGTGTGAGCATACTCAACAACTTCCTGTGTTCTCAGCACATTTTCTTTGAAACATAAAGATGAACCATCATACATGACAGAAGAATAGCCAGCATCAATTGCTTTTCGTATATCGGCAAAATTATTGCAATGGTCTAAATGCAGCACTACTTCGGTACTTTCATATTCGGCTAAATGTTTACACACATTTACAATCACACCATAACCAATATACTCAGCTGTTCCTACACTGGTCTGAATGATAATTGGTGATCCCATGTCTTTTGCGGCCCGAATCATTGCTGGCAGCATTTCTAAATTATGCATATTAAATGCCCCAACTGTAAAATTCAAACGGATCGCTTTATCTGTCACTCTTTTTAAAGTCGTATACATGCCATATTTCCTCCTACCGTTATTCTGACTGAAAGCTATAGCCCTATCAATCTAAGCCGCGGATTACATCCTTAGAAAGCTTCATTAAAGCATCAATCTTATTCAAATATTGCTGTACTTGTTTATCATTATTGCTTAGAGCAGCTTCTTTTCTCTTGATATTGTATAATTTTAGTAAATCCGTATAGGCTTTGCCCAAGGAGCGATTTTCCTGGATACTCAATTCATAATATTGGATAGCAGCATCTGTTTCTTGTAGTGCAAATAGCTTGCTGCCTAATTCATTTAATATCTGTATCCTCAAATCACTGTTCGCTACCTCTAATTCATTTTTCAGTTGTTCGATTCTGACACGCAGATCCGGCCCAACAACTTCCGTCTTTGTTGTACTAGCTGCCACATCTGTCGATTGATTTTTTTTCTTAAAGAAGAACATGTAGAATCCCTCTTTTTTTCTTAGAATATACTCATCAATGGTGTAATAATCCAAGCGTACAATAATGCGGCAGCAACCGTATCAACATCCGTAGCCGTTGCATTAGCAAATCCCAGGTGACTAAATATAGTCACTAACAGCGCCGGCAGCAATGTGATAAAAAATCCGTGGGCAATACCGCCAATAATCGCGCCCCGTTTACCGCCGGTAGCGTTGCCAAAAATTCCTGCCGTACCGCCGGCAAAAAAGTTGGTCAACATACCCGGTAGGATCATCGCTAACCCAAACATTGGTAATACAAACATCGCAATAACTGTACCAATCGTAGTAGTCACGAAACCAATAATAACGGCATGTGGTGCATAAGGAAACAGCACCGGACAATCAAGTGCCGGTATAGCATTCGGCACCAGTTTCATAGCAATACCGCGGAATGCAGGCACAATTTCTGCTAAAATCAATCGTACTCCGGCCAGCAATACATAGACCCCAACGACAAACTGAATAGCTTGCAAAAATGCATATACCAGATAATCTGTATGCCCAGCTAAATTTCCACCAAACTCAGGTCCGGCAAAAAACGCAGTTATTAAATATAGCGGTACCATAACAACCATAACAGACAGATAGGTATCTTGTAAAAACTCAAAGCCCTTAGGAAGCTCGATATCTTCAGTAGACTCTTCAGGGTTGCCCACCAATTTGGCCACCCCTGCTTCAAATAAATAACCGATAGTACAAAAATGTCCTAGGGCAATATCATCACTGCCAGTTATCGTGCGAATTAAAGGCTGGGCAAAAGCCGGCATAGCTACAGCAAAAATCCCCCCGACAACACCGCCGACAATAATCAAAGTGGCACCTCTAAAACCTGCGCTATAACCAAATACTGTACACATCGTGGCCATCCACAGAATAGCCTGACCGGTTAAAAAGATGTATTTCCATTTCGTATAACGCGCAATGATAATATTAACAACAAAGATAGCCAGAAAAGTAAAGGCAATCGGACTGCCCAGCCCCAATTCATTCATGGCCTGCCCGTTAATCGCTTCTATTGAAGGTATGATACCTTGCATATGAAAGCCTTCAGTAAAAATTTTGCCAAAATAAATCAGACTGCCAACGATAATGCCAGCACCAGCAGATAATACCATAAACCCTAACAATGTTTTAAACGTTCCTGCTATTATCTGACCAATCGATTTTTTCTGCAAAATCAAGCCAAGCATTGCAATCAAAGCAATCGTAATGGCCGCCTGCGTCAAAATATTGGTAATGATGAAATTGATAATTGACACCACTATTCCCCCTTATCTTTATCGTAGCTCTATAGCACACCTTTGGCCTTTAATAACGGAGTTAGTTTCTCTTCAATTTCTGCTTTACTGACAATATTTTTTAAATATAAGATTGTCGTTGTATCTGAAATGGTAAACTGTTCAAATTGTGTTTTAAAATTCATGGCTGTAATGATAACTTCTGGATTCATGGAAACCGCCGACGAAATGTCACAATGATCCAAATCGGCTTCCACACCCATCTTGTTCAAAACATCTTCAACGCTCATCTGACAAGCAAAACTACTACCCAGCCCAGCCCCGCACACCATTAACATTTTGATTTTTTTCTTCATCTCTACCCCTCTTTATTTAATAATTTTGACGCTTTTCCGCCAATATACAATAGCATCTCCGGTGCTTGTAACAACAGCTAGTCTTTTCTTATCATCTATACGCCCTCCTCAAACTCAACCAATACCTGTTTTAAAGCATCAACAGTATATTGGTTTGATATTTTATCAATTTTCCACTCTTCACCAATAATATTTACAATAGATTTCATGACTTTCAAATGTGAAAAATTATCAATTGCTGCTAAACAGAAAATTAATTTCACAGGATCATTTGATTCATGACCAAAACAAATTGGTTCTTTTAATGTCATGATACTCAGCCCTAATTTTGCAACGCCATCTTCCGGCCGCGCATGAGCAAGCGCAACCCCTTTTGCGATAACGATATATGGTCCGTATTTTTTGACGGCCGCAATCATCGCTGCAACATAATCTTGATTGATATAGTGATCATCAAGTAATGGCTGCGCAGCATCTTTAATACATGTCTCCCAATCTCTTGATGTATGCTGTAGTAAAATATGATGATCTTTAAGTACTTCATGGATCATTGGCTGAACCCCCTGCCGATTAAGAATGATTTTGTTTTTTTCAAATAGTTCTTCGAGTTCTTCGATGAAATTTTCCATCTTTATTTTCATGCTGTGTTTTTCAGCAATTTTACAAATGTCTTTAAAAAAATTAACTGCATCAAAATTGGCTCCTCCCGTCTTTTTAATATCTGGATTACTTTCAATGAATTTTTTTATTTTTTTTCGATCATATTCTGTCAAAACCGGATCTATTTTAAGAGAAGGCAGATTCCTAATTTCAATATCAATTGTTTTTAAGGCAAAATCAGCTCCCAGACGCTTAATCGCATGAAGATCATAACCATTGACTACCCCGATAACATCAAACTGATAATATTTCTTTAGATTTTCCGCTAATAGTTCACCGGTTGCTACACCATGGCCACAAATAACCACAACCCGATATTTCCCTGGATTATGCTGAGCAAGCTTTTCCTCGGAAGCACTAAAGTGGAGTGTGATATAGGCGATTTCTTCTTCTGAAATCTTCTGGCGGCAATATTCTTCTACGATTCTGACGGCTTTACAAACTGCATTATAAGTAATGCTATATTGCTCCATAATCATATTTTTAAGAGGATTAAAGATGCTTACCCCATTTTTGCTCCGGTTAACCAGAGGCTCGATATGGTTGAATAGCCGTTCAAACAGCTCCTTATCGTCGAGAAAAGGAATGGCTGTTATCTTTTCCATTTCTTTAATCAACTGAATTGTCAGCAATTGCAATCCACCCCAATCGATTTTTAAAGCAGCCGGATTTTTGATATTAAAACTGTCAATAATAAAGCACAGATAATACCGTTCATATTCACTGATTTCGCTGGCATTAATCCCCATAACCTCTTGCAATAATTGAATAACGATCTGATAGGAATGTAGTTTCTCATATCGAAGTGGCAGACTATTCGTACAATTTACCATATAACCTTGGGTAAAACGTTTATACCAGATAGCAAAAATAATAGACATTTGCCGGCAGTACATTTCATTAAAGGCTAGCCCATCTGTTCGTGCGATTTGTTGGAGAGACTGATAAATTTTAAAAAGAATCTCTTCCTGCAAATAAGAAGTGACGATCTTTTCTTTCTTAGAAAAAATTGAATGACTGCTACAATGATCCATCATCATTTCTAAATTGATATATTTATTAATGACATTATTAATAAATAAACGAATTGACCATTCATCCCCAAGAAACTTAAAACCCTCTTTAGGTACGCTTTTGACCACAACCCCATATTCTTGAGCTTGCTTACGGATGGTCTTCATATCTGAATCTATAGAACTTTTGCTGGTAATCAAATCTTCAATAAAAACTGTAGCAAAGACCGGTGTTTTTTCGTCTAAAATCGAGAATAGGATCATGAGCACCCGTTCTTCCGCCGAATAATACTCCACATGATATTGACCGGATTTAAGCAAATAAGAAAAATGCTCTTTTTGAGAAGCTGTAAATTGTAATTTAACACCAAGCTTGCGATCCTGCTCAATCTGCGGTAAGTGGTTTTGCTGTAAAAGTTGATTTGCTTGTTCTAAATAATACCGAATTGTTCTTTCGGATTTTTGCAATGTTGTTTTCAATTCATGGTACGTAGTATATTCATTTTGTGATGCTAAGAGCAAAATTAACTCTACTTCTTTGCTAGTCATGGTGTCCACCTCTCATGTTTAGTATAAAGACTAATGATAATCGGAAAAAGTAGAACTTTTTGCAAAACATTTTTGCAAAATTCCATGCATAATTAAAGCTACGTTTTATATGTGGCATTACCTGGTATAGCCGCTAACTTCCTCTGAACAAGTCCTCGTAACGTGGCCGCTAAAATCTTTCCAAGACACTACCACCGTCCCTTTGTCAATGTACAAGCTAATCAGCCTTGGCAAACACTAGATGATTTGATTGCTTATGCAAAAGCGCACCCTGGACAATTAAAATCTGGTCATAGCGGTGTAGGCTCATATGCTCATGTTGCTAGTACAATGTTCGCCCATGAAACTGGCATCACTCTAGAACAAGTCCCTTTCCGTGGTGGCGTGAATTTACTGCTGCACTACTTGGTGGACATGTTCAAGTTATTTTTGCAAATCCTTCCATAATCAAACAATATGTTAAGCAAGGGACATTAAAGGCAATCGCTGTGACAAGCGAACACCGACCGTCTGATCCTGCTTTTGCAAATGTACCTACATTAAAAGAATTGAAAGTAAATCTTGCATTCACTTATTGGTATGGTATCGCAAGCCTTCCGGCTGATCTTAAAAAGACCTTAGCTGAAGGTTTTAAAGCAATGATTGCTGATCCGGAATTCAAAACAGGCTTAGAAAACATGGGACTACAAATAGACTATTTAGACCCCGATGAATCCGAACAAAAATGGCTAACTAACTGACAGCCAAGAATTATCAACAGCCATCCAAGAAACAGGCATTGTAGACCTGATCAAATCGCAAAAACAATAGATAAAAGTAACAAAACATGAGCATCAATGAAATAAGCCCCACTCGCTTGAGTGAGGCTATATTTTTGAACCAGGTCATATTTTAATCCCACTGCTTATTTCCAGCAGCAAGTCTCAACCCCAATCTAGAATTGCTGGAAATAGCAAAAGCGCCCGACCGGAATAAACCGATTGAAGGTGAAACCCCATAAACAGCAAAATAAAACCTGGAAGCGGTAAAGTCCGTAGCTCCTGGTTCCATAGTTTACAGAACATTCTTTATTTAATGGCTGATTTTTATTGTTCGTCTAATTTCTAACCACCGTCAGCCGTTATATCAGGTATTTTATCTGCTTTTTGTCTTAACACTAATGAAAACTCACCAACACCTATGTGATCATTATATCTTTCACTATAATCAATCACAAATGTATTGGGAAAATGTATTATACGAAAAACATTATTGGCTGCAATTACCTTAATACTTACGTCTCGATAGGCTTCTACGTTTTGTGCTGGAACTAACGACCAGTTAAATAGTTTTAACGTTTCGTCCTGCTTAATCATCGTTGTCTATGTACCTTTCTTTTGTTTCTTTTAATTACATTTCTTCAAATACAAGCCGCATTATACAATAAAAATGTTTTTTGTCAAAAATTCGCCTGCCTTATTTGACTTTAGGTACATATCACATAATACCAAAAACATATGACCGAATTGTTACAATTTAAGTATTTTTTAACAAAATAATATCCCCAGTAATAATGATTTTGTTAAAAAGCGAAAAAATTCCGTCTAGAAGACGTGAAAGGCGCAGGGACAGCAGACTTTGTTTTGCACATAACTATTCAGCCGCCCCAACAACGTTTTTTTATTTCCGTTGGGGCGGACAGGAGTCACTTATGATTTTTTATATCGGAAATAGTACTCAGTTCCATCATCTTTTCCGCAGGACGAAGGCAATAAAATTCAAATATTTCCCGCCGCCAGCCCCTATTGTCTTACGGTCATTGACCGCAACTTCATTTTCTTGATTTATCCAATCTGCCCAAAGTTCCTCGTTGTTTCCTTCCATCTCGTAAATGGAAATCACTTCGGCGTCCCGGCTGCTGTTCACTATTTCCATCCAATAGGTGATGTCACGCAGATAGGCAAGCTGCTCCGGCGTCCATGAGAGGAGCAGTTCTTTCGGAAGATTATCATGGCAATCCTTTTTCATACCGGGAACACAGATGTAAAGATAACCGCCACTTTTGACGAAAGGTAACAGCTTTGCGTCCAGATATTCCGGGTCGCGCCCCCAATAATTGTAGGAATCCGTGCTGACAATCGCGTCAAAAAACTCTTTTTCAAACGGCAGGGCATCGGCATCGGCCTTTACAGGTATAATTTGCTCATGGGTTAGCCCCATCGTATCAAAGAATTTACGATTGTCCTCCGGTTCACTCCACCAATCGGCGACATACACTGTGAAGCCATAATCCTTTGCGAGCATGACGCTTGTAAGCCTTGCCCACTACCCAAATCGCATACGCGGCTTCCGTCAGGGATTTTATGATTTTGCAGCATTTCCTCCTGTAATTTGAACGGGTTAGGCCCCATGATTTTTGCCAGCAGTTCAGGCGTATTATATTTTTGGCTTTTCATATATTCCATTATGATTGCTCCTTCCGTTTTATCTGTTGTTTTTCTCTTTGCAATGCTTCACAGCCTGCTTCGTTTCGCCTTTGCCGCCAAACATTCTATTGATTTTCTCATTTTCAAGCTGGCGGGCATTCAGGCCGCTATACGATAGTTCGCGCTGTAATTTTTTGTAGCTCTCTAACCGCTTTTCCGACAGCGTTCCTTCTTCGATCGCTTTTCTTATCGCACAGCCCGGCTCTGCTCCGTGGGTACAGTCGCCAAACTTACAGCAAGCGGACAATTCTTCCAAATCAGAAAAGGCTTTATCCAACCCCCCGGCTGCATCCCATAGTCCAAGTTCGCGCATACCGGGCGTGTCGATTACCAAACCACCGTTTGGCAATAAAAACAGTTCGCGCCTTGTGGTGGTATGCCGCCCTTTATCATCGTTACGCAGCCCCTGCGTATCCAACAGCTCGTCACCGATCAGGCGGTTGATAAGCGTCGATTTTCCCACACCTGACGAGCCGATCAGCGCAACGGTCTGCCCCTCTCGGATATGGGGCAAAATCTGCCTATATCCATCCTGCTCGATTGCGGAGGTAACAAGAACATCCGTGCCCATCGTAACCGCTTCGATAGATGATAGCTTTTCGGCGACATCTTCACACAAATCAGCCTTTGTCAACACCACCACCGGCATAGACCCGCTATCCCAACAAACAGACAGGTAGCGCTCCAAGCGTCGCGGGTTGAAATCACTATTGAGTGACATACAGATAAACACCGTATCTATATTGGCGGCGATTACCTGCTCCCGGTGGGCGGTTCCCGCCGCTTTACGGATAAACACGCTTTTTCTCGGCAGGATATGATGAATGATTGCGTGGCCGCCAGTTTGGCCGCTGTCCATCATCACAAAATCGCCCACAGCAGGGAAATTGGAAACGCTTTGGGCTTCGTAGCGGAGCTTGCCGGATGTTTCCGCAAGCTACTCTCCGAGTTCGCTGATCGCGCGATAAAGCCCTTTTTCCTGCGACAGTATTCGCCCAACGGTTAGGTCGGTATATTCTTTTGCTAACGCTGCAAATCGACCAGATAAGCCGAGTGCAGCCATGTTGATCTGATTCATTTTCTACCCTCGTTCTCTATTAGTGTCTGTTATTTATTGAACGGCCTTTCCACTGCATATCTCTCTATGAACCGCTCAATATGTGCTGTTAAGAGATTGGCGGCTTCCTCTTTTTCCGCTTTATTGGATGAGGCGTCTGAAATGCTCATCAACAGATAAAACGGAGCATAAAACTCAAGCGCAAGATGCTTCGGATTACTCTTGTTCAAGGTGCCTTGATCTATCATTTCACGAAATAAATCTTCCATATAGGCTTGCCAATATCTTTTGGTATAAATCTGCCATTTCAGGATTCCTATACCGCTCCAATGTCAACATTCTGCGGAAATTACAGGCAAATTCGTCCTCTGTCCAAAAATGAAACTGCGCCTTAATGAATGCCTTTATTTTATTTATAGCAGTATTGCGGTAAGGCATTGGTTCTTCATCAAAAGTTTTTTCAGGAACCATATTCTTTTGCGCGCAGGGCATCTATTTGATACATACGCTCCACAATGCAGTCAAATATATCCCGCTTATTTTTATAGTGCTTATATAAGGCTCCTTTGGTCATTCCGAGCTCTCCGGCTATGGTGCTGACGGAAACCGCTTCATAGCCATCTTTCGCAAATAAGCGAAGCGCAGCTTGCAAAATGTTTTCTTTTGTGTCAGCCATCAATACTCTCCTTTCGTGAGTGAACCATCGTTCACTAATCAGTGAAGCAAACGACCGTTTACTTGTCAATAGGTTTCAGAGAAAAGCCCTTATATACCCAAGTGCTTTATAAAAAGCAGCAGACAGTACCTTTATACCAGTACTGTCTGCTGTAATGGATGCTCTACAATCATTTGCCGCTGCGGTACAATTTATAGAAATACTTCTGAAAACTTCTCTGCTTAAAATGATAAATAAAAAAGAAGCAGTAACATTCATCATTCACTGCTCATCGTTTCCAACCTT
Source organism: Pelorhabdus rhamnosifermentans (assembly GCF_018835585.1). Classification (NCBI taxonomy): domain Bacteria; kingdom Bacillati; phylum Bacillota; class Negativicutes; order Selenomonadales; family Sporomusaceae; genus Pelorhabdus; species Pelorhabdus rhamnosifermentans. The sequence goes on along the minus strand of NZ_JAHGVE010000008.1, from coordinate 124,130 downwards.
AAAACCAAAAAGAGTCTGCAAAAGGTGACTAATCCCGCTGCCCCAAAATATACTGCTACTGTAGCTTTCACTAATTTTCAGGGAGTGGACTTTATGACCACAACAACCTTTCCATATACAGGCGCACTACAGACTTTTACTGTACCTGCAGCAGTATATTCGATTACAGTCACGGCTCTTGGCGCAAGCGGCGGTTCATCAGCTTTTTTAGGCGGTCACGGCTCCTCCATGACCGGGGATTTTGTCGTTACGCCTGGAGAAAATCTGGCTATATTGGTAGGCGGAGCTGGTGTTAATGATTTCACCGATTACGGCGGCGGCGGGGGCGGCGGCTCCTTTGTTTGGCGCGGGACAGCATATAGCGAGGTTTCTACCGGTCTGCTGCTGGCCGGCGGCGGCGGGGGCGGCAGCGGCGAATCCAGCGGCGCCGCTGGATTAGATGCTAGCACGGGAAACAACGGTGTTGCCGGAATTTATGGTGGCAGCGGCGGTACTAACGGAAGCGGCGGAAAAGCCGGCCGCGCCGCCGGTGGCGGAGCCGGTATAACCGGAAATGGCGAAAGTTATGGCGGCACCGGCGGCTCCGCCATCTCCAACGGCGGCGCTGGCGGCACTGGCGGCCACAATAATAACGACGGCGGTTTTGGCGGCGGCGGAGGCGGCGGCGGTATCGAAGTTTCCTCCTCCCCTAGTTTTGGAGGAGGAGGAGGCGGCGGCTACAGTGGCGGGGGCAGCAGCAATTTCGGCGCCGGCGGCGGCGGCTCCTTCAATAGCGGCAGCAACCAGATCAATAGTATTAGTTCCAGCTATGGCAATGGCGCCGTGACGATAACCTATACCGCACAGCCACGGACACGGGGCATACTGCTATTTGGTTAGAGCATGAACTTTCACAGCCAGCCCCAAACAGGAACAAACAAAGCAAGAGGTGTTGTACTTGACAGCCCTGATAAATACTAGGTCACGAGCTGAAAAATGGACAGTGCTGCTGTATTTTGCCGGAAACAATGACCTGGCGCCTGAATTATCTCGGCAATTACAGCTTATACAAAACGTAGAAATTCCCGAAGATATTCATATCGGTATTCAATTCGGCAAAGCGCCAAAAGAGGATGATTCTGATGATTGGGGCGGTGTCCGGCGCTATATCAGTAAAAATGGTGCCCTTGTTTTAACGGATGCTTTTACTTATATAAATATGGGAAAGCCCCTATCTTTTATTGAGTTTTTAATGTGGGGCTATACCCAGTTTGACACTGAGCGCCTTATGTTGGTAATGTCCGGGCATAGTGCGGGATTTGCCGGAATCATGATGGAATATTATCGTGAAACCTTAGATTTAATAAGTATCCAAGACTTTACGCAAGGCTTAGCTTATTTTCATCAGCAAACGGGAAAGAATATCGATATATTACTCTTTGATACCTGCTATATGAATACGATAGAAGTTTGGTATGAATTGGCCTTAACGTCAGGGCATCCCATCGAATATCTGCTATTGCCCCAAAATTCGCCCATAGAAGGTTTACCATGTCATGCGCTTATTGATTTGCTGACAAAAAACGAAAAGGAAAATTTTAGTGTCGAAGACACCGCAAAGAACATAACCCTATCGTTTAGTCAAAAATTCAGCAATGATTATGCCGTTTTTGCTGTTTCCCTTGACAAGGCGCATTTTCTCACACTAAAAGAACTGATCAACAGTTTAGCAAATTTAATGATAGATAATAACTTATTTGACAGATTGCCAAGTTTATATGCTAAGCCTTCCGCACTCATCAGTTTATATGACCTCGTGCGGCAGCTTAAGGCATGCTTTAGTGCCGAAAATGCCTGCTGCAGCGAACTTGAAAATATACTCGCGCAGCTTGTTTTGTCTCCTAAGTTAAGTGAATTTCAACAACACCGGAATATAGGGCCCTGCCTATATTTACCTAATGATCCCGCGCAATATTTTAAATTTCAAACATATTACGACGAACTAGCATTTGCCCGTAATAATAGGTGGCTGGAGGTTTTACGACGAAAAAGGGGATAATCAGTTGAAGAAATTTCATGCAAAACATCCCCCAGCATCCGCCGGAAAATGTGACGATTTAACAAACAAAAAAATTCCACAGCCGGAAAACCGGTTGTGGGCTAATATTATTTTAATTATTTGACGATCCAATTGCAATCCCAACTAATAAGGCTGCAATATCTCGCAACTCACGGTCATGCCGTTCATTTTCTCTCTCCTGTCGCTCATGCCATTCCCGCTCACTCTCATGCTCATGTCGACGCATTTCCCGTTCATGCCGTTCATTTTCTCGGCGCATCCGTTCATCGTGCTCACGCCTCCTATCATTATCATTATCATGTCTATCATCTAATTGTACAATTCGCTGTGAAGCATCATTATGCCATGCTGATGCTTCGATCACAGTCGCACCAAAACCTACTTGCATGATACCTATCATTGAATAAATCATGACTTTCTTGATTATATTTTTCATAAGACATTCCACCTTTATAGTATTCTATTTGGTGTTAGTTACATTCTCAAGTAAATAGTACCATGGAAATATGACAAAATTATGACTGCGTAGTTATTTAATCCCCTAGCATACGCTAAGAGGGGGATTTACATTATATTGGCACCGTCAACCCCGTACCATATTTTTATTTAAACTTAATTGCTTCCCAACAGAGGCATGAATGCACCTATCGCAATGTAAATATTTAACAAAAATTAACAAAATGATAATATGAATTGATTATTTTTGTGCTATATTTACTTTACTATTGAAGAAATATGGGAGGTTGGAAAATGAAGCTTATGGGGAAAAGGAAAAAGAAATTATCATTTTACATAATTGCAGCTTTGTGTGTCGCTTCGACAGGATTTGCAGCAACAGAGCATTGGACAGATGCATCGTTAACGCCGCAGGAAGTGACCAAGACAGTCGTTGGCGATGAAACTGATTGGCAAAACTGGAAAGATCATTGGGATATGATCAAGACAAATTATGAACAGGTCTCGGTAGCTCCAGGTATAGATGCATCTCACTTGAATTTTGGCTGGTATTCACAGGAACAAACCGCTAATGCGGAAGTTCGAATTGCAAAAACGAAAGATATGCATGACGCAAAGGTTTTCCAAGGGACTTGTGAACCGGGAACAATTATAAATGACGTAACCTATTATACAAATAAAACGGAAGTGTCCGGCCTTAAGGCTGATAAAAGTTATTGGTATCAAGTGAAAATTGATGGTAACTGGCAAGATGCTCAAGAATTTAAAACAGGAAATCCGGATGATTTTTCCTTTATGTATGTGGGTGATCCGCAGATTGGCGCTTCAACGGGATCTATTTTAACTGATGACAGCAAACAAGATGCAGAAATGGCCACTCGAAATGATGCTTATAATTGGAATAAGACTTTGAATAAGGCCTTGGCGCAGCATCCGGAAATCAATTTTCTCGTATCGCCAGGAGATCAAATCAATGAACCGGCATCAGACCAAAAACCGGAAAAACTTCAATTGCAAGAAGAACAATATTCCGGATATTTGTCGGCGGCAGCCTTGCGTAACTTGCCGGAAGCAACAAGCATTGGCAATCATGACAGTATGACAGTAGGCTATAAAAATCATTTCAATGTACCCAATCAATTTTTTGAAGAACAGAATCCGACTCAAGCAGGACATGGCTATTATTATACCTATGGAAATGCTTTGTTTATTGTAATTAATGCAAACAATTATAATGCAGCGGATCATAAGGCTTTGATTGAAAAAGCAGTAGCGGCAAATCCAAAAGAAAAATGGCGGATTGTTGTCATGCATCAAGATATTTATGGAAGCGGACAGGATCATTCCGATTCGGATGGTATGCTCTTACGTACGCAACTTACACCCATTTATGACGCGAACCATATTGACGTAGTACTGCAAGGGCATGATCACACATATGCCAGAACCTATCAATTGAGCAGTGACGGCAAAGAGCACGGAGATTTTCCGGAATACAAAGTGGCGGGGCAAGAAGGACAGCACCATAATATTTTAGATCTTGCCTTGAAAGATTCGAGCAATCGAAATACTTTCTTGTCACAAAATCTTTGCTATACAATCGAAGATATGCAACAAGGAAAATTGGTTAATCCCAAAGGCGTATTCTACATGTCGGCAAATTCTGCGACAGGATCTAAGTATTACAATTTGATTCCGCAACAACAGGATTACATTGCTGTTCGCAGCCAGACTTGGCGTCCTACCTATTCGGTAATTCGAATTACATCAAATCAATTTACTCTCTCTACCTATGATGTAGAATCTGGTACAGCAATTGACGAACCATATACTATTATCAAAAAATAAAAGATGATAAAATGTGGGAAGAACAAATATATGATGAAAAAAATTATGATCCGTTTATGTGTTGCTATATTTTTGTTAGTCGGTAGTATTGCTTTATACCAATATGGGCAGGTAGATCGCCCTGCCCTTGTCAATACGGACGGACGTATTTTTCAGCGAGGAATAGTCACAGATGTGATCAAAGATAATTTGCAGGAAAATGGCAGCCGGATTGGCGACCAGATTGTTCATGTAAAATTTAAAGACAAAGAAAATACAGGACATGTTGTCGAAGCAAATTGTCCGAATGGCTTACTGTTTGGGGCAGTTTGCAAACCGGGAATGGACGTAGTAGTAATTTCCAGTAAAATGGGTTCGATAAATCTTCATACCATTTATAGTATGGATCGCTCAATGCCAATTTTTTTGTTTATAGCACTATTTTTACTGCTGCTTTGTCTTATTGGCGGGAAAAAGGGAATTAAATCCGCGGTTGCGTTGATTTTTACATTTATCTGGTTCTTGTTTCTTTTTTTTCCCATGCTTTTACATGGTATTCAACCGATTGTGGCGGCAATTTTGACTTCTTTCCTTATTTTGGTGACTACGATTTATTTGATCAATGGGATTACAATAAAGGCTCTTTCGGCCGGAATCGCTTCGATTGGCGGGATTTTTACAGCGGGGTTAACAGCTATTTTATTTGGCAAAGCAACCGCTTTGTCTGGTTATAATGTATCTAATATTGAATCGTTGCTGTTTGTTGCACAAAATATGCCGATTGATGTAGGTCAGATTTTATTTGCAGGAATTTTATTTGCGAGCCTTGGGGCGGTTATGGATATTGCAATGGATGTAGCTTCAGCCGTCGATGAGTTACAAAAGAAAAATAAAAATTTGTCACCTAAGGATCTCTTTGAGAGCGGCTTGCGTGTAGGGCGCGATGTCATGGGTACTATGTCCACCACTTTGATTTTAGCTTTCTTCGGAGGTTCTCTTGGAGTATGGGTTCTAAATTACGCTTATAATCTGCCTTATTTGCAGCTGCTCAACTCCAATGCAGTGGGGATTGAACTGATGCAAGGCCTGGCTGGAAGTTTGGGCGTTATTTTGACAGTCCCATTGACGGCTGCATGTTCAGCTTGGCTGCCGGAATACGTAAAAAAAAGAGAAAAATTATTCCTGTGAGTAGAAATGAAAGGAACACCGATCTACTCTTTCTGCTATGTTCATGTTCTCACCTCAACTTCTTATAGTTTCAACTCTACGCCGCTTTTCTTTTCTCGCATCAAAACGTCTGTCAAATAAATAACCTGCGCGCCGGCCTCTACCGGAGGAATCCCCTCTTTATAGATATTGGATACTATAGTACGTTGCGATTCCGGTTTTAGGGAGCTGGCTTCATAAGCCATGTATACGCTCATACTTTCACCGGTGGCAAGCCCCGGTCGTTCACCAATGAATTGAATTGTCACCTTTGCTCCTAACGCTTCACTGATCTTATCCATGGTTGCCACTCTACTATATTTAACAAAAATAGGAGTGCCTAGCGTATACCCCTTTTCCTGAAGTCCATCCACCATGATTGAATAAATATCTTCCAGATTTGCATTGATCGCGTAAGCACTCAAACCATCGGCAGCAATAATCTGTACATCCGGCTTTTTGATACAATTTTTCTTGATAGATTCCATCGTTTCTGGTGAAAAAACTCTACCCAAATCCGGGCGACGAATATATTCTTCTTTATCTTTGACCATTGTCTGTACCTTATAAAAACCTAAACGGTCGATAATGCTTTCGTCAACATGCGACCACACCGTATCCATGGCAATTGCATGATCCGCACGAAATTTCAGTAAGGTTTCCGTTCTAAATCGTTCACCAGATCGTCCCACACAAATACGAGCATTGGTTGTCTTTTTCAGTCTCTGACAACTCTCCATACTAACCGGCTCATTTACCAATACTTTTTCTTTTATTTCCGGCAAAGAGATATCTCGAACTAATTCTTCCATTTTAATCAGACCTTTCTTCCGCTCGAAGTATGAGCATATTCTGCGTTTATTTTCATCCATATTACACCATAAATATGGACGGATCACCTGCTTTTTCAGTCAATTGGCCATCTTTGAAGATACCCAATTCCTCCATGCGTCGATCAAACTCTGCAATCGTTCTTTTGTGGCCAATTCTTCTAAGAGCCGCTGCATCGTGATAGCTCGTCGTCTGATACATTAGCATAACATCATCCCCGCCTGGTATTCCCATAATATAATTGCAATCTGCCAAAGTCAGCATCATTGCCAAATTCTCCAAGTCGTTCTGATCAGCCTTCATGTGATTCGTATAACATACATCGACTCCCATCGAAAGCCCGGAAAGTTTCCCCATAAAATGATCTTCAAGTCCTGCCCGAATCATCTGGCGGCCATCATAAAGATATTCCGGTCCAATAAACCCGACTACCGTATTTACGAGAAAAGGGTTATATCGTTTCGCAAAGGCATAACATCTTGCCTCCATAACTAATTGATCTGCGCCGTGGTGTCCATCTGAAGAAAGTTCGGAACCTTGACCCGTTTCAAAATACATGAAATTAGGCCCAAATGAACTTTTCCGTTCCTTCATCATCGCATAAGCTTCATCCATCAACTTAACATTGATGCCAAAAGCCCTGCTGGCAATCTCTGATCCAGCCAGACTTTGGAACATCAAATCCATTGGCGCGACATTTTCCTCTAAAATTTTCATCTGCGTCGTAACATGCGCCAGCACACAGTTTTGTGTCGGAATTTTCCATTTATCTATGAAATTTTTAAATTCTTTCAGCACCGAGGCTACACTTTCAATCGAATCAACCGCTGGATTTAAACCAATCACCGCATCTCCCACGCCGTAGCTTAGGCCTTCCATTAATGAAGCCATTATACCTGCTATATTATCCGTGGCATGATTTGGCTGCAAACGAGCCGACAAGGTTCCCGGTCTGCCGATGGTCGTATTGCAGGTTGCTATGACATGCATCTTTGCCGACGCGCACACAAGATCCATATTACTCATGAGTTTTGCGACTCCGGCTACCATTTCAGCTGTAAGTCCCTGCCTTATCGCCGCTATATCTGATTCTTCAGCGCTAAGTATAAATTCTCGAAACTCACCCACCGTTAGTGATTTTATTTTATTAAATGCAACACTATCCAAAGCATCCTGATCCACCCGCGTAACATCATCTTCTTCATATGGAACAACTGGATTATTTCGCAAATCTTTGAGCGTCATATCTGCTAAAACAACTTTGGCGGCAACGCGTTCAACTGTATTTCTTGCAGCAATACCCGCCAGTAAATCACCAGATTTTTCTTCATTGGCTTTAGCCAGTACATCTTTCACATCCCGAAACGAATATACATTTCCAAATAAACTTGTTTTCAACTTCATTTTGCAGCCTGCTTTCCTATGTTCTCTCTCTTTAATCGTAACTTTCAACTTTTAAACAACAAAGTCTTAACCACCACGGGTACCACGCTAGCCACAGACTTGCCGATATCAATATAATCACCCGTTTCTGTCTTAATGCAGTCCAAACAAATCACGCTTTTATCCACGGCCAAGAGTTGCAAAGTTTGCCCTAAAGCCTTAGCAAAATCATGTTCAACAACAACGATCAATGGTTGGTCAAATTCCTGCAAGCCTGCAATAATTGCTGCCGCCATTTCTTTAATTTTACAATAAGATGGCGACCTCTCCCCTGCAAAAGCAATTGCAACCATTTCTTCTGGAAACAGGTAACGCTTATTTATAATTTCTTCTCGCATCAATTCGATATTTTTTATTTTTAGCACTGGCAAATTTTTAAGCGGTACTACGCTATCATCAAATATTACAGTACTTCCACTGATATGCAACGAATAACTACCAGCACCAATAACAGTGGCACGTATTTTTTCTTTAGCCAATAACAGCGTGATCGGCCTATCTTTCAAGATTTTGCGGATTGACCATCCCAGTAACGGACCAATGTCCCCGAATAAATTAACATCTTTCATATCTCGTATTTCGTGCCCATTATAAATAAATTCTGCGACCCCGCCCGAAAACATAATATTTCTAAGATGCAAACCTTGATGCATATGTCCAATAAAGAGTCGTTTCGTTTCCCCATCAAGCGTTTTGCCTAAAGCAATGTTCAAAAGCATCGCCGCAAAAGCGTCCGTCAGCTTGATCAGTTCATTTAAGTTTGCGTTTGCACCTAAAGAAAGTGGCAAGCCTAATTTTTGAATCAATTCGTTAATTTTTTTTGATATATATGTAATCCTATGTTGTTCATCCAAGCAAATCAGTCGGCCGCCAATATCTAAAGCAAAAGAATCCTGCACTTGCCCGGCTTGAAATACAGCAGCATTTGTTGTCCCGCCGCCGATATCAAAATTAGCGATTTTTTCTGGGAGCTGCTCCGATAACTCAGCTGCCCCAGCCCCATACCCTGCCAAAACCGACTCCAAATCCGGTCCAGCCGTTGCTACGACAAAGTCTCCGGCAAAATCTGATAGAACAGCAAGCACCTCAGCTGCATTTTTCTTACGAGCCGTTTCACCGGTAATAATAATCGCCCCGGTGGCAATATCCTCTTTTAGCACACCTGCCGCTTCGTATTCATCAACGATCACCTTTTTTAACTGTTCTACATCAATTACACCAACGGTTTTCATTGGTGTAAAATAAATTTTACTTCGATATAGAATGCTTTTCTCGATAATTTCCACTTCAGGAATTGCCGTTATAACTGAACTTTCAATCGTAATCCGGCTGAAAATCACCTGCGACGTCGTCGTTCCCAAATCAATGCCTACGCTCAAAAGCTCTTGTCTCATATCACTCAAACCTTACGTATTAATTTAGCAGATATGCCAAAAATTTTGTCATATCTGCTCACAAAATACTATTACAATTATTTTCCAAAGTATATCTTATTGATCCAGTTCATCTAAAACACCGAATTCTTCTTCAAAGGGGCGAATATTCTTGTTGCCCCAAATGAGGTAATAAAGAATAGCCACAGCATAAATACCTACTACATAAGGCAAGACATCACTGGATGCAATCAATAAGCTAATTAAGCAAAAAACAGCCATGAGAATGCTAATGATCGGTATAATTGGATAGGATACCCGAAATGGTCGTTTCAAGTCCGGTTCCTTTTTACGAAGCACGAAAAGGCTGATCAAACTGAAAATGTACATCACAACTGAACCAAAAGCTGAAATTGTAATGACTACATCGGTAAGTCCTGTTAATGCGGTCCCCAGACAGATGAGCCCTGGAAGAATCAATGCCCATACCGGCGTATGATGTTTTTCATCTAACTTAGCCAAAAATTTCGGTAAATAACCAGTACGCGCCATCGCATAAGTTTGGCGTGAATAACCTAAAATAATGCCATGCAGCGAAGCTACCAGACCAAACAAACCAATTCCGCTCATAAGTAAAACAGGAAAAGATCCATCGCCAAAGACCGCACTTAATGCCAGCGGTAATGGAAAATCAACACCATCGATCAATTTGGTATCGACAATGCCTGCTGTTAAGAATAAAGTCAAAAAGGCCATAGCCATCAGACTCCCCATTCCCGTTAAAAAGCCTTTCGAAATATCTTTTTGCGGATTCACCATTTCTTCGGCACTCATTGCACCACCTTCAATCGCCAAATAAAACCATATGGCAAAAGGTACAGCTGCCATAACCCCTTGAAACCCATTTGGCAGATATGGTGTAGTCATAACACGAGACAGTTCAAAATGAGGAAGAGCCAAACCCCAGTATATAACAAGCCCGACTAAAGCAATAACGGTTACAGTAAGTTCAAAAGTAGCGGAAACTTTCATGCCCCAATAATTTAAAAAAATAAAAAATAGAAAAGCTGCTACGGTCGCTGCCATAACATTGATGCCCGGCACCATTGCATGGACATAACCACCTACAGCAAGTGCGATTGCGGGTGGTGCAAATACGAATTCAATCAAACAACTAATACCATTCATATATCCGCCAAATTTTCCTAAAGCTCGACGTGCATATGCAGAGGGGCCGCCGGCATGTGGAATCGCTGTAGCAAGTTCCGAATAGGATAAGATAAAGGTCACATAAAAAATAGTAACTGGAACAAGTGCAAGAGCTAATCCCATAACCCCGCCAGCTGCAAAACCATAACTCCAGCCAAAGTAATTACCAGAAATGACCAGACCAACGGTTAATGCCCATAAATGGATTGGTTTCAAAACTCTCGATAAATTTGCTGCTTCGTGTTTCTCTTCTAAAGCTACACTTTTACTGACTTCCATAAATATTTCCTCCTTTTTTTCAATAAAAAAGCCTAACAGGATGCATTATAAACTGCATTCGCTGTCAGGCTTCATTGCCTTTAATTTTCTTTTTTCAAAAAGGTTATCCGTGACTTTTCAGCCACTTCCTCACAATAGAAATTAAAAAAACGCCCAGATAAAAGTCAGAAATTCTGACGATCAATTGGGCGTTATTGCCTATTATTCCATTGTAAAACCAAATATCTTTGATTTCATTATTATACTACATCATTCTATTTACTTTTGCAAGTCATTTGACTACATTTGCTGCAAGATTTTTTCAGCAAGCGTTGCCAACGGCATTTGCCGCTTCGTTGCCTCCTGTAAAAGACGGCGATGTGCCTCTGACGCCGAAAGCCCCAATCGATCCTGAATCAAAGATCGCGCCTTACTAATCGTTTTTTGGGCACACAAAGTCGCCTGCATTTTTTGCAATTCATTACTCGTGCAATCCATCTCACGCCAGCGTGCATATGCAATCTGCACTGCAGCCAAAAGATTCTGCTCTGAAACTGGCTTTATAATATACCCATAAACATGAACCTTTTCTGCTCGTTGAATTAGTTTCGCCTGACTGTTCGCCGTCACCATAACCACTGGAATATTCAGTTCATGCATCATTTGAGCTGTCTCTAAACCATCTAGTTCTGGCATCATGATATCCAAGATTGCCAATTCCGGCTGCATTTGTTTTGCTTGTTCAATCGCTTTTTTCCCATTATCACATTCAGCACAAACAATATGCCCCGCTTCCTCTAATGCCTCTTTCATATCCTCTCGAATCAAAATTTCATCTTCTGCCAATAAAATTGATAATGTCTTCATATCGCTTTTCCCTCCTCTTTTGCAGCCAGTCCACATAAAGGAAAAGAAATGTTCGCAACAACGAATCCATTTTCATGTGTTAAATCAAACTGCCCGCTCATTTGTTCGCAAATTAAAAGCTTTACCAAATAAAGCCCTAAACGTTTTCGTTGATTCTTTGCATCTCTTTCTTTTATTTGCTTCCCATTATTTTCAACACGAATTTTAACAGTACCGCGATCTTCTCTGATTTTAATATTCACTTCACCACGATGCACACAATTTTTCAATCCATGCTTTACAGCATTCGATAATACTTCATTTAAGACCAAAGCAATTGGCACCGCCTGTTTCGCATGAAGAAAAACATCACAGCCTTCAACCTGGTTTTTCACCTGCTGTTCTGGCAAAGTACCACTTTCTATAATTTTTTCCATGATATACAAGGCTAGTTCGTTTAGATTCACTACATCCCTTGATTGATATGTAAACACTTCATAGACTTTAGCAATCGATAAAATACGATTAATACATGCCAGAAACTCTTCTTTAACTTCCTTTTCTTCTGTTCGCCGCAGTTGCATATATAATAAAGAAATTACATTTTGTAAGGTATTTTTTACTCGATGATTGATTTCCTCGATAATGACAGACTGCATATCAATACGGCGTTCTTTTTCACGAAGCTCCGTTACATCTTGTACCGACACGACACAGCCGCTTAGAATTCCATGAGAAATAAGTGAATAGGCTCGAAAAATATAACTCGCTGTTCCATATTGCATATTTTTTGTGCCCCACAAATCTTCCACCAAAGATGATAAAGAAGTGTAGCCTAAAAATTCCTGTAAATTTTTCTGCATAACCCTTCCCTGCCACAAATTTTCCGCGATCACACTTGCCTGTCGATTTGCATATGTTATATTTCCCTCTGGATTCAAAACGAAAATGCCACCAACGCCCCATTCATCCCAGCCACAGCCGGTTCTTGCCAATGACATCAAAGTCTGACTTAAATGATCTGCTGTCTGTGTCAAAAACTCTACTTGTTTCTCCTGCTCGATTCTTGCGGAAATATCCTTTTCCATAATTAAAACACCAATGATTTTCCCCTTTGAATTTTTAATCGGGACAACGGTCTGGGCAATCGGCACCCCTTCCTGACTCACCCCGCGCACATTAGAGCTCTTTTCACCAAATAAAGCAGCTCGATAAACAGCTGGTTCACATTCTACATAAGCGATTTCGCCTACAACACTTTTTTTATAAAGTGATGAAAGATTGTCCGCATGAGCCCAGCCTAAAACAATGCTGGCGCAGCCTTCCTTTAACGGCGCATCAATAAAAATATCCGTATCATTCAGGGTCGCTATCGTTAATAATTGCTTGCCTAACGCTTCTAATTGGCAAATGTCGTCTTCCAACAATGCCGTATATTCCAAACACAGCTTACGTATACTTTCATAATCTTCCATATTGATCATCTCCAACGCATAGAAAAAGCCCCTACAACTGCAGCATTTTTCTGCAATTTATAGAGGCTTCATTGCCTATCAAACTATATATTTAGTTTTAGTGTACTATATCTGCAAAAAACTGTCTATAAGGAACTCGATCATACTACATTATCACTCTTTCGGCCACGCTGATTTCTTCGCATAACAAAGCCTCTTTCTCATTTTCAAATAGTCAGTTTCCCGACATAAAAAAAGCCCTCAGAGCTTTCTGCTCTAAAGGCGTTAGCATTACTTTACGTTTTAAGCTTTACGCATAGTCTAAGACCACAACATTAGACACTGAAGCCATGGATGCCTTATCATACTCGACTTCCTGTTTTCCCACTCGCTTCCCGCCCCCGATTTTTTGCAAGAAACTTTCAACACCTGCGATAGGATATTGAATAGGCTCGGTTTTAAAGTGCATGGGTATAATAACCGATGGTTGCAGCATTTTAGCTACTTCTACCGCCTGATCAGGTCCAATGGTATAAAATCCCCCTACCGGAATCAGCAAAATGTCAACAGGGCCTATCTCTTGCCTCTGTTCCGGGGTCAATATGTGACCCAAATCCCCGCAATGACAAATATGCAACCCATCCACAATAAATTTATAAATAGTATTTTTCCCACGCTGAGCACCGCCTTCCTCGTCATGGAAAGTGGCAACACCGATAATTTCAATTCCTTTATGAAAAAATTTTCCCGTCTTATCTATGTGGAAAAATTCTCCCTGCACCGCTTGAGTATAGTTATGATCAGAATGCTTATGGCTTGTGGAAACAATATCCGCTGCTACATCAGGTACCTCATACCCTACTGAACTGTCAAAGGGGTCTGTCAATACTCTCACACCATTATCGGCTGTGAGTAAAAAACAAGAATGTCCTAACCACTTAATTTTCATTTTTTCTCCTTTCATATCCGTATTTTACAATCTATTAGACTACTCACTGGTAACATTATACTATTATACCGATTTTGGTGCAAAATTTTCACAAAGCGAAAGATCCGGCGGCGTTCGCTTAAGTCGACATATAGACGTGTCAACGGCGTTGAGACGGGACATAATTTGAAGAAAGCGGTAGCTTGCATATATAATGCCGAGGGGACGGGGTTAGTGACATCCCACTTATGCCTTTAAAACAATTCCTCGATTAACCTCCTGTGAGTCTTTAAGGATGCACTGCCTTAGAATAAGTAGCAACAAAAAAAGACCTCACAGTTAAAAAACACTTGAGGCCACATTAAAGATATTCACTATTAAATAAATCCATATATAGAATAGAGGAAGATATTTTACATGTTTATTGTAACGATTTGAAATATGAAATTCAACATCTTTTGCAATAATGGGAAAAAAGGCCACCCTATTCAAAGATAATTTCGTGGCATCTTAAGATACATGTTAATCAGTGACCAAAAAGTGAATACACCTATACCAATAAACCCATACACTAAGAACATTTTGATCCCCCTTTGTTGCTAAGCAATTAATTAATTCTATGATAGCCTCTGAATATTAGAATTAATTTAGACAGTTACCCCATTTCATACAGGTTGATTAATCCTTCTCATCTTCATCAGAATATTGATAAATCCATCCTATTCATGTCTCAAATAAGATCGCAATACCATTCCATACATCCCTTTGAGACGATAACACGGGTATTTCTTTGCTAGATTACGCGAAGATACAGTTCATGTTAATAAATTTAAGATATATTACTGAAGGACAATGGTCCCATATGTCGAATTTTGTGGAACAACAGCAAATTTTATACCGTCCCAACCGCCGACCATTACAATTTTGAAAGGAGAAAAGAATAATGACTTTAAAAAGTAAACTAACATTAATTTTCTCGATATTATCCGCCGTTATTCTGTTAGTTTCATCAACTGTGGGATATTTGTTTACAAAAGATCAAATGACCACAAGAATTCAAGAAGAAATGAAAGCAAATGTTGGCTCCTATGTAAACAAATTTGACGGATGGCTTAATAGCAAGGCCAAAATGCTGGAAATTACCAATAGCACGATACAAAATAATTTGAGTACTAATGATATCACCGCGCCTATGGTCGCAGGCTATAAGAATGTTGATAAAGAAGTGTCTGATATGTATTTTGGTTCTACGGATGGGAAGATGATCGATGGAAGCGGCTGGACACCACCTACAGATTATGATCCACGGATTCGTGGTTGGTACAAGCAAGCAATGGAACAACAAAAACTTACTTTTTCAGATCCATATTTAGATATGACAACCAAACAAATGGCAATATCCGTCGCTATGCCATTGAAGAATGCTTCAGGACAAACTCGCGGAATTATTGCCGAAGATATCTTGATCCAAACCCTTATTGATAATGTACAGAGCATCAATTTATTTGGTGCAGGCTATGCTTTTATAATAGATACCAAAGGTTCTATGTTGGCGAATCCTGATCCCGATTTAGTATCAAAAAATGTTTTTGAAGTAGAAAAGTTAAAAAACTTATCCGCCATTTTTAAAGATATGTTAACAAAAGATCAAGGATTTGAAAGTTATCATTATAATGGTAAAGACATGCTCACTGTTTATCAAAAGATCCCAGCAACAGGATGGGTTTTGGCAATAAATGTACCGGAAGAAGTTGTCTACCAACCCCTTATCAAATTGAAATGGTCGCTTAGTATTGTTGCCGCTCTATCCATACTGTTTGTAATAGGAATCACTTTTATGATGTCAAAACGTATAACTAAACCAATGGAAAACCTGACTAATCAAGTTAAATTAGTTGCCAATGGTGACCTTACTGTACAGGTAAAAGTTAATGGCCAAGATGAAATTGCATTGCTTTCGCTTAGCTTTAATACGATGGTACATAATTTGAAAGAATTGATATTACACGTTAATCATAACGCGGAAAATTTGGCAGCATCTTCAGAGGAACTAACTGCTAGTGCCGATCAATCGGCCCAAGCGGCTAACCAAGTTGCTGGCTCCATTACCGATGTGGCCAAAGGAGCAGAACAACAACTTGCCGCAGCCAATGAAACAGCAGTGATTGTGGAGCAAATGTCAGCTAGCATCCAACAGATTGCCATCAACGCCAATGAAGTGGCGAAACAATCATCCCATGCAGCTAACAAAGCAAACGAAGGTAACGAGTCAATAGATAAAGCGGTAAACCAAATGGCCAATATTGAAGAAACCGTTACTACCACTGCTAAGATGGTAACTAAATTAGGTGAAAGTTCTAAGGAAATCGGTCAAATTGTAGACACGATCTCAGGTATTGCCGGTCAGACAAATTTGTTAGCCTTAAACGCCGCTATCGAAGCAGCACGAGCGGGTGAACAGGGACGCGGCTTTACTGTTGTAGCAGAAGAAGTACGTAAACTGGCCGAGCAGTCAGAGGAGGCAACCAAGAAGATTGCTGAACTAATTAATGAAATTCAGGGAGATACAGATAAAGCAGTAGTAGCCATGAACAATGGCACACAGGAAGTTCGGCTAGGAGCGAAAGTAGTCAATGCTTCTGGACAAACCTTCGAAGAAATATCGACTGTAATAATACGTGTATCTGACCAAGTAAAAGAAATATCCGCTGCCATCGAACAGATGGCTATAGGCAGTCAACAAATTGTGGGTTCGGTAAAACAAATCAATGAACTAAATAAAAAAACAGCTGGAGAAGCACAGACAGTATCAGCTGCAACCGAAGAACAATCTGCATCCATGGAAGAAATTGCGACATCCAGTCAATCACTTGCTCGCTTAGCAATGGATCTCCGCGAAGCTGTCAGCAAGTTTCAAATTTAATTATCGACTCCCCTGTCAAATCGACTTACAGGCAACATATCCCTTGTATTTCAAGATTCCTGCAAAGCGAAATTGCTTTGCAGGAACTTTTTTATACTAGCCCCAACCAATGCTAATAAGTAAAAATAAAGAGAACAAAGACTCCTAATAATATAATCGTAAGCCCGAATTCCTAATCAATTTGTCCCATATGATTACAAACTTCTTGATAAAAAACTTCAATATTATTAAGAATGGCACTCATAAAGCTTCATGCGCCTTTGCCTTGAATCTCCCAATCCAGTTATATTTTCCTGCTCCGAGGTTTGCCATTCTGAGTCTGGTATTAGTATGCCATGAGAACTTACCCATGCATCAATCTCAGGCTGCTGGCTATTCCCAGCACCTATCATTATGTAGCGTAATTGTCCGCTAGCTATTAGTTCTTCCAACTCTGCCTCATTTAATATTTTTTCTGAACCACCAAATCCGCCATATGTCATTACTGGTTGCCCAGTATTAAGGATTATTGGTGAAGCAGTATGGGCATTAGGGACCGCTATAATATACTTTTCTCCGTTTCTATGCAACAAAAGGAAATTCTCTAGTTTGCCAGTATTGACACCTGTAAAATTCATACCCCATTGCACGTTGGATTGTCTCGACTGAGGATTTAGGTCAGGCCCCGCAAAGGGAAAAGCCGCATTGCCTGAACCGTATAAGACTGGAGTAAGCGACCAAGCAAAAGGGGCAATCATTATACTGATGATACCAACAATCATAGCAAAGGTATTCGCCCTGTTTCTTTGTACTTTGCGCATGGTTGCTTTCCAACCTAGCAGCAAAGTTGCTAAAACCCCTCCCCCTATAACCGTTGGCAACATCCAAGAACGCCATTCATTATATCCTGCAATAATAAAAACTTGAACTCCAATAGTCAAAACGATAGCAACCGGCAATAGATATCGGCTTTTCCCGACACCTGTTGACCACCAATCCGCAAGAATACTATAACTAATTCCAACTAAAGCAGCTATCGCAGGAGCCATCATCACCAAATAATATCTATGTGCCCCTTGTGCTATACTGAAAAATATTACTTGAGGAATAAGCCAGCAACCCCAAAATAGCATCTTCATCCTAGTTTTTTCAGGTAATGCATTCCTGCGAAGTTGATAAATCGCAACAACTAACCCAATCAGCGCAAATGATAGTAACCAACTAATTTGGCCACCCATTTGATGATTAAAAAGTCTAAATGGGCCAGACAACCCAGTTTCCCCGCCCGTTTGTCTCATATTGCCAGTTTGTATATTTGGAGCTGCATACCTTCCTGAATTACTCACCCGCCCCGTTCTTCCTGGCCTCCTATTTCCCTGTCCTAAAAAATGACCAAGGCCATTGTACCCAGTTGCAAGCTGAAACTCTGAGTTAGTTTCGCTACTGCCAACATAAGGACGTTCATCCGGTGAAACGTTGTCCACTGCAATAAACCAAGGTAAGGAACTAACTATCAATACCATGGTAGCGGCAAGAAGATGAACAGCTTTTCTTTTGTACTGTCCATGTTGGGTAAGAAAATATGTAATATAGAAGGCTGGCAAAATCATAAACGCTTCAAGGCTTTTTATGTTAAATCCAACACCAATTAAAAAGAAAGCGAGCAAAAGCCTTTTTAAACTCAACTCTTCAGTCGCCGGCAAAAATACTAGCACCGAAAACATTAGTGTCGTAACAAGCAGTACATCAATTGTATTATTACGGCTTGCAGCAACAAAAATTGGAGTAAGTGCAAGTACAAGTGCCGATATTAACCCTGCCCATTCGCCATGGTATCGTTTTACAATAACATAGATGAGATATACAGATGTTACACCACCTAATGCTTGTGGAAGAATTATACTCCATCCTTGGAACCCAAAAATCTTCGCACTTAGCGTCTGTAACCAAAATCCAAGAGGCGGTTTATCAATAGTAATAAATCCACTTGGGTCAAAAGAGACAAAGAAAAAGTTATGCCAGTTCATCATCATACTTTTGACTCCAGCAGCATAATAAAGATTAGCCAACCCTTCCTGCCCTAACCAAAGAAAGTGCAAGAGAAATGATAGTATTACAATTAGTATAATTCCTATTTGCCTCAAAGTTTACCTCCATAATTTAAGTTAAAGGTAGGTATCTTCGCCAATATCTACTATTCCCAATAGCAACCAAACACTACGATCTAGGCACTGACTGCAAATACCTCATCATTATGCATACTCTACTATAAAATTGTGACAAAACCATGACACAACTGACGCTTAAATATTTACGGAGTATTATTTATAAAGTGGTCGCTCGGAGATATCCAAAGGCGAGATACGATTTAGGAGGCATTATACTTTTTATTTATTTTCTTTATTCTTACATGAATCTACAAAATCAATGAAATATCATACAAACAATAAAAAAAGAATATAGTAGTGGCAAGGCTCAGAATCTCTAAGTCTTGCCACTACTATATTCTTAAATGGTGCGCCGAGACGGTTCGAAAGTCCGGCACTTTGTGTCAAATCCGGTTATAACCTCTGACACTTAAATTAATTATTACTTTCCAGTAATAATTTTTCCTACATCATTAGTTATATCTAATCCGCCATAAACAACATTATCTTTAAACAAAACAGATTTTAACCCTTTGGCATCAGCTACCGATTTAATTGCGGCCATAATTTTGTCATTAATAGGTCCCATAAGTTCTTGCTTCTTTTCGTCAAGATCTTGTTGCATTTTTTGATAAAGTGCTTGCTTATCTTGATCACTCATATTAGCACTTTGTGTATCAAAATCACTTTTGGCCTGTGTAACTGCAGCATCTAGGGTTTGCTGTGCTGTTGCCGTTTCAGGAGCCTGTGATAATAAAAGTTGATAATCCACAACACCCAATTCATTAGAAGCTTTATCAACATACATGGCGCCAAGTCAACTACTAAATACCCTAATAAAACATCAAGAAAAATCCGTCACATTGTTATGGCTCACTGACCGCATTCGAATGTGGCTTTTTCTACACCACAGTTGTAAATATTTTGAGCTAATGAATTTTCAAGATGATAAGAGATATTTAATATAAATGTTATATCGTTGACGATACGAAATAGTTAAGTTATAATTATTTTAAAATGACGGCGATGGAGTTCGCCTTGAAACCCGTATAAACGGTAATGACTCCTACCACTTCGGTGGTAGGAGTCTATTTATTTTACCGCCGAAAAAAAATATATAAGGCTTTTCATTATTACCAGACAATAAGGCGATGGAGTTCGCCATAACTCCGCTCAGACGGTGATAACTCCTACTTGATTCATACATTTTAAACAAATGAAAAAAGGAGGTCGTCTATTATGGAGCAGAATTTTGCAATTGCAGCGCAGTGGGTATTTTTGGCGCTGGTTAAGCCGCCGGAATTTAGTTCCAGTATTGATGAAGTGGATGAGTTTTACGCGGACGGTGAAAAGCATTGCCGTCCGCTTTTAGAAAAAGCGGCAGCTTATGGTGAAGAGCAAGGTCTTACTGTGCAAACGGAAATGCTGCATGGCCATCCGGCGGAAAGTCTGGTTCGTTATGCTGCTGACCGCAAGGCTGATTTAATTGTAATGGGAACGCACGGTATGGGCGGTTTTAAAAACCTTGTTATTGGCAGTGTTGCACAAAAAGTGGTCACCTATTCCAAAGTGCCGGTGACGATTATGAAATAGCGCTGGTTATCGCCCAATTAGCACAAGGGAGTGGGGTATATTGCTTGCTGCCGGATTGATTTAATTTTTCAATTGAGCTAGCAAAGACAAAGGGAGTGGAGAAAATGATTTCTATTCAATTACCAAATGGCAGGCAATATGAATTTCGCCATGTTGTGTTTGATTATAACGGCGTATTGGCTGAGAATGGACGTGTTTCAGAAGAAGTGCGGCGGCTGCTGGCCGAACTGGCATCGAAGGTTTTTGTCGTAGTGATTACAGCTGATACCTTTGGCACGGCTCAGGAAGAACTAAAGAACGTACCGGATGTGGAACTAATTGTTTTACCGGAAGATAAGGACGGAAAAGAAAAGGCCCGCTATGTCCAGAAATGGGGAGCGGATACAACGGCGGTTGTCGGTAATGGTGTCAATGATCAGCCTATGTTCTTTATTGCCGGATTGAAAATCTGCGTGTTAGGAGCAGAGGGAGTCAGCGGCGGCATCATGGCAGCAGCTAATATTGTAGTGCCATCACCAGAAGACGCTATTAAACTGTTCTTAAATCCTATGCGCCTCAGTGCGACGTTACGGTCATAAAAAAGCAAGAGGCAGCAAAGAAGCAGATGGTAAAAGATGCATAGTGATATCATTATCCTAGGTTTAGTCAGTCTGTTCACAGATATATCCAGTGAAATGAACAATGATACTTTCTCTACGGAGACAATTGCTCTGGCTTTTCCATGCATAAAAGCCAATTTTCAAGGCATAATATAAACGTAAATTTTTCTCTCTCCAACCAGGGCCAATTAGGTCCTGGCTTTTTGAATTTAATCCATAGTTTTATAAAAGATAACATCGGGAGATGATGTTATGAGTATGCATCGAGATAGTACAAGTGAATGGTCTAAGGAAAAACAATCATTAAAGACTATAACTACTTCCAAGCCTTCTAAAGTCAATCCACCCATTCTCGATCGGAAATCCACAACATTTCTCTTTCCAAACTAGGGCTCAATGAGTCCTAACTAATTTTTATATCAGCCCTTCAATCTCAGCTGTTTAGTATATTTGCGTGATATCCGTTAAAGCTTCTGACTGACAACAAGGAACTTTTATATTAACAACGAAATAATTTATTGCTTGATATATATACAGATCTTTAATGGAGGGGATTGACTTGATCGGACAAATCATCGTGACTGTTCCACAGGCAAAGCAGCTAATTGCGCAGGCCATCCTTCAGCTTCCTGAAGTAAAACACGCATTGGGGCATGGACAAGTGGTTTTAAAATCTGGTACTACAGTATCAGCTCTAGCCGAAATGCTGGGTGTCCCACCAATGCGACTTGGCGGACGAATTGTGCCAGACGGTGCCCGCGGACCGCGGAAGATGGCGGATGCACCTCATATAGCCGTTGTAGAACAGGGCGAATGGCATAATGCGGACAATACCTTGCCCGAAGAAATCGTTAAAATGGGACCCAATGATGTCTTCATTACTGGGGCCAACGCACTTGACTGTTATGGCGTCGCTGGACTTCTGGCCGGAGTGGAGGGGGGCAGCGTTGCCGGAAAATCACTGACCGCCCTGTGGACGGAAGGCATTCCGCTAGTTATTGCTGTAGGCATGGAGAAACTTATTTCCGGTTCCATAATTGAAATATCAAAGCAGACAGGCCGCAAACGCGTGGACAAAGCAATGGGGATGGCCGTTGGTATGATCCCTCTAGTGGGCCACGTAGTTACTGAAAGGGATGCACTTGAAATTTTGACTGGCGTAAAAACAACTGTAATTGCCGCTGGAGGTATCAACGGTGCTGAGGGAGCAACCATGCTGCAGATTGAAGGTGAACGGAAACAAATTGAGAGTGTTTTTGATCTTATCGTCGCGTTAAAAGATGTACCGACTTGTGGCAATATCGAAAGCCGCAAGTCTTGTGAAATTGGTGGCCCTATGTGCCCTGTTCATGTTAATTGTCTCTACAAGCAACAAAATAAATAATTATCTAGAAATGATTAAATTCGAACCCAATTAATTCCAAAGAAAAATAAAAAGAGACAAAGACTCACAACTGTGGTATAGAATAAGTTACCACACAAATCCAAACACAGGAAGTGAGTCCATGTCTCGTACATCCATTTTATCAGATGATGCAACAATCCACAATTTCATTTCAAAATTACATTTGCCACTCTACTTTTCTCAACTAGTAAATCGCCATATTGCCGATTTTGTCGCTGGTGCAAGGTGACTCCCACCTTTATTATTCATGACGATACGATTTCTAAGAAGACTAAGCCTTCGTCACAGGCCATACATCCAATAGAAGCAACAGATTTCCACTTTTCTCATCTTGAATGTAAAACGATATGGGGCCATCAATTATTATGGGACTATGCTTGCTGCAGGATCATTGACGCTGCCCTAGCATGCTGTAGTCTTATTTTGTTGGCCAAAAGATGCATTTTTAAACCCGAAATGTTTGTGAACTTTTCTCTGTACCGACATGAGATTAGATACAAAAACAGCTTTGGAATACTATAACAAAAGATGGCCCATTGAAACTTTTTTCGCCAAACCAAAAGCAATCTCGGGATCAGGCAGGTTAAAGAGTGCCTAGGTGAACTATAATTTGCCATGTGTAAATATTTGTTAGCACTTTTAATCATTGCTTGTTGTAATTTAGAATCTTACATATTTATCATAATCGTTAAACATCAAATATTTTGCGACTTCATCCTCTTCTACTTCCGGAAGACGTGATTTAACTTCATAAAACCGATTGTCTACCCTATCATCATTCGTTGTCGAAACTTCAAATAATGCAATATCACCAGTTCCCGGAACACCTTGCCATTGATGATATTGTCCAGAGCTCAAAGTTACACTTTGTCCTGGTTCAAGAAAAACCTCTTCACCGGCTTTAATTTTTATAATTTTACCATCAATAGGAACTTCTACATCGGTATCATTGAAATCTTCATTTTCATTTGAATTATATAAGGTTATTTTTAACGTGCCACCACCGCGGTTAATAACGTATTCCATTTTATACCAATGAAAGTGAAACGGTAAAATCTGTCCTTCACGAACAAATAATAGTTTTTCACAATATGGTTTTGGATATTTGTTTTTTTTGTTAAAATTACCATTGCGAAATGTAAATATCGTTAATCCGATATGTTCAAAATCGTTTTTTCCAAAATCAGTAACATCCCATCCCAACATATTGTCAACGAGTTCACGTTGGTCTTCTTTTAAATTTCTCCAATCATCAGGTGTATAGTAAGCGAATGGAGGCAGGGGAAATTTTAATTTTTTAGCTTTTTTGATCGTATATTCAATAATATTATTTATTTCTGACCGTTTCATTTGTATCTCCTCCATAACCACCATGTACTAAAGCAAGTTGCTTATGTCCACTTATAAAATATTGGCCGATAACATGAAATATGCTAAAATCAAATACTTTATCGCACTTTTTATATAAGATCATTGGTAATGTTTTTTCGTCAACTTCCGCAATCATATCGGCATTAAAATGCAGCTTATGTTTTAAAATATCTCCATTTTCACTTGCGTCGATTAGATTAAATACGTATATAGGGCAATATCTTTAAGCTCAATATTCATCACAATCTATATGCAGGTTCTTACGAACCTGCATATAGATTGCAAAATTCCGTTATAATTAAAATATTTGCTTTCAACCAGAAATCTTAATGCTGGATAAATCTAAGTCCTCTTCCGTATCATCAATTTCTATTTCTTCTGAAGGTTTCCTCTTTAATAACTGAATAAGAACAGCAAATACGCAAGATCCAATCAATAAACTTAATAACCATAAACCAGGATGACTAATTCCTGGAAGTGCAAAGAATCCACCTGCCGGAACTGTAGAAGAACAATCCCAATACATCGTTAAGGCACCATCAACTGCAGCACCAACCCCTGTACATATAGTAATACGTACTAAATCGTTAAGAATAATTGGATATGATCCTTCTGTAATCTGACAACACCCCATTAAGAATGCCGATTTTAAAGCATCTACTTCTTGTTGAGAATACAAATCTCGCTTGAGTATTCTGCTTAAAAAGTAGCCAATTGTTAAACCAAAAGGAGCAATCATAGAAGCCGAAATCAATGTGGCAATAGGTGCACCAATCCCTTCTGTCATAAAGCCAAGTACAAAGACGAATACGACTTTGTTGATAGGTCCACCATAGTCAATGGCAGATAATGTGCCCAGAATCAAACCAAGTATAATAATAGAACTACCACCTTGTAGACTAATGAGCAGCGTATTAATACCATCTGTTAATGCAATAATAGGAACACCAACAATATATTCCATAAATAATCCGACGATGATAGTCGTTAAGAGTGGCAATATCATTTGTGGAACTATACCCTCGGCAAAACTAGGAACTTTAATTACTTTTTTTAGCCAATTTACTACAAAACCACCTAAATAACCAGATAATAATCCGCCTAAGAAACCAAAGCCATTTGCTTTACACAGTAAACCTAACAGAAATCCTGGTGCAATACCTGGACGATCAGCAATAGAATATGCAATAAAAGTAGAAATGAAAACTGGCAATAATCCTAATCCATCTCCACCTAACGTTGTCAATGCATCAGGAATAGAGAATCTCCCTCTATAGTCCGTTATTGTATGACCCCCACATATATTTCCAATTACCATCAACATGCCAGCTGCACATACATAAGGTATCAGGTAGGATATGCCAGTCATCGCATGTTTTTTCAACTGTAAATCGTGCATATATCCATCCTCCCTTTTTCCTATTTTTTTACAATTCCTTGCATTTTATTAAGTAAGCCCATTGTAGAATGTATAACTACTTCTGTAGGAACTTCTATCATTTTTTTCCCGGTAAACCGGTCCTTTCCCTTGATGTTTATATCAACAGCGAGAACTACAATGTCAGCCTCTTTAATCTGTTCTGGTGTTAATTCATGTTCAGTTCCAATCGTACCCTGTGTTTCCATGTGAATTTCATGTCCGACTTTTTCTGCAGCTTTCATCAGCTTTTCTCTTGCAATATATGTATGAGCAATTCCTGCTACACAAGCTGCTACACCAACAATTTTCATTTTCTACCTCCTTTTGTATGACTTACTGCCATCTTTTTATTTTTATAATTTAAAATATTTTACTTTATCTAGGTCGTTAAACAATGCCATTTTTTGTTCAATAGTATCACGGCAGGCACGAATACAAGACGGATAGATAACATTTGGTTCACGTTCCAAGCCCTTTTCGGCCAGATATTTTTGTACTGCTGTCATGAAACTGAATTTGATATCACTAGAAATATTAATCTTGGAAATACCTAGTTTTACAGAATCGGCAATTTCTTTATCTGGATTACTAGATCCACCATGTAATACCAAGGGTACATTTACTTTGTTTTTGATTTCAGTAATAAGATCCAGTTTTAATTTCGGAATAAATCCTTTTGGATAAATTCCATGGGCGGTACCAATTGCAATAGCTAAAGAATCTACACCAGTTTTTTCAACAAATTCTTTTGCATCCTCTGGATTTGTATAGGTAATTTCGGTTGTGCCATTTTCGATAGAATTACCCGTGTTGCCAATCGTACCTAACTCTCCTTCTACAAAGACTCCAACTGGATGTGCTGCTTCTACTACTTTTTTCGTCAAAGCGATATTTTTTTCAAATGACAAATGTGAACCATCAATCATAACAGAGTTAAATCCTATTTGAATTGCATGAATACACTGTTCATAAGATGAACCATGGTCTAAGTGCAACACCATAGGAATTTTGGTGTGGTTCGCTTCGTAAAGGACACTTGCAATAAAACTATCACGCAAAAAGCTCAATTCATCTGGATGAATTGCCATAATGACAGGGGCCTGTTTTTCTTCTGCGCTTTCCATCATAGCAGTTAATAGTTGTCCAGTACCTGCATTAAAGGCAGGTACTGCAAATTTGTGTTCCTGTGCTACTTCCAACATTTCTTTCATTTCGATTAACATAATTACAACCTCTTTTTAAATGAATTGTAATAAACGAGTTTCTAAAATTTTCTTCAATAATCTTCTTTTTATAAATTGCTATCATTGTATTTGCTGAGATAACAAGCGAATCACCTCCTTTTTATTTTGGGTAGTGAGTAATTTTTTTAACATTTCATCATCCGCTAAAGCAGTAGCTACTTGAGATAACAATTTAACATGAACTGTTGTTTTATCCACATTTCTAACTGCAAACAAAATAACAATATGTACCGGTAAATCATCAAAAGATTCCCATACCAAATCGTTTTTTGTTCTGCCAACTGCTATAGACGTTACGCATACGGCATCTGACTTGCCATGCGGAATTGCAATATGCCCGCCAATACCTGTCTTTCCTTCTGACTCACGGAGATAAACATCCTTAACGAATAATTCATCGTTGCACACTTTTCCTTCCTTATAAAGTCTATCTGTAAGTTCACGAATAGCCTCATCCTTAGTAGTAGCTTTCATGTCCAGATCAATTAAGTTTTCATTTAAAATCTGCTCAATTTTCATTGTCATCCTCCTTAATTAAATTGCGTTCACAATATGTCTGCCAAACATTTCTTACTTTTAAAATATCAATCCTATTGAATAGAGCACTAACTAAAATAATAGGGATGTCTTTTTGTATTTTCAGTTGAATAGTTGTTAATATTAAATCTATTTTTTCATTATCTAAAACTTGTGCAATATGATTTGCTGAAATAGTACCAACGATCTCCCATTCAGGAAAAGCATTTTTTACTCTATTTTTGAGTAAGTGTGATGTGCCTACCCCCGAAGAGCAAACAATTAATACACGTCTTACAGATGGTTGCTTTTCTAAAGAAGCTTGAAAATAAATTACAATATAACTAATTTCATCGTCGCTTATATTCCGTAAATCAGAAAAGATTGTCTGTTCGGCAAGATTTCTCCTTACAATTTCAAACATAATCGAAAATTCTTTTTTTATTTCTTGCAAAAGTGGATTACACACAGAAATATCATATTGTACTCTTTTCAGTAAAGAGCGCATATGCAAAAACAAATTTTGCTGCAAGGCAACATCATTAATAAAATCAACATTTAGATTTCGAGAAACATTGTGGATTAATTGAAAAGTTATTTCTTTTTCTTTGGAATCTTTAGGAGTTATTCCCATAGTGAACTGTTCGCTTACTTCCATACCACAACCAGAAGAGATTAAATATTGGTAAATATAAAATACTTCAATTTCAGGTACTTCCAAATTAATATAAGTATTAATTTGTTGAATAATATATTGTGCAACTTGGAATATTTGCTCGTTTTTTATTTCAGTATCTTTTTCTTGTAAAATTTCGTAATCAGCTTTAAAACTACTATTTCGTAATCGCTTAATCAAAATAATCAAATGCGTGAAGATATTTATACAATATGGATCCTTAATACTGGCATGTAACATATTTTCAGTATCGTTGAATAAGTGCCCAACAAAATCAAGATCTTCATTGGAAATTTCTTTAAATATATAATGATAGCCCTCTCTGTCTAAATTAAGGTTTCCTTGAAAAAAGCCTGGCAAATACTCAAAAATATGCATTAACATTTTACGTATGTCTTTTTCTTTACCATTTATATAAGTTCCCTTATGAGAACGAATCATAGTTAATTTATATAACCCCAGTTGTTTTTCAATACTATTTAAATCATTTACAATAGAAGCATTACTAACATAATAATATTCAGATAAACTCTTTATTGATGTTTCTTGTGGTGATTGCAGCAACAGTAATATTAATAAATTTTTTCTGCGTTCAGCAGCAGTCATTCCTAAAAAGTGATTTTGCCGATAATCATCCATATTATTATGATTTATTATATTCAAAGAAGATAACTCGATTCGAAAACCTTTACCTTTACTTTGTTTGATAACATCGTTACCCATTTTCTTTTTTATTGATACTATGTCGCGATAAATTGTTTTTTTAGACACATTCAAAAAATCAGCTAGTCTGTCAGCAGAAACATAACCATCGGATTTTGCTAAAAAAGTAAGGCTTTTTGTTTCTCGTGTTGTTAAGCTTTCCAATATCATCACCTCTTTATTTGTGAAATTAATAGTAGTTTAATCTTGTAAAATATAAATTTTATGTTTTTCGCACTTTACTTTATATACGTTTTATTCTTAACATATTTTTATTGTAGCAATAGCATTATTGTTTGAAAATACTAAATAATGTCCATAATTAGCAGACACTTTTAAATGGACAGGTCAAAAAATAGACATAAAGTTAAAGATTTTGTGATTCAAATTCTTCTGAGCTTGGCCATCCTAATGCAGAGTGTATGCATTTAGTATTATAATAGGTTCCAATATATTTAAATATTTCCATGCGGGCTTGTTCGAAATCGTTGTAATCTGCATCCTGAACAAGCTCTCGCTTTAATGTGCGGTAAAAAGCTCCATAACGGCATTGTCATAAGTGTTACCTTTACGGCTCATACTTTGCTAGTGGCCATACCGTTTAAGTACAACCTGAAATCTTTGTAAAGTGAAGGAGGATGGAATTTTGAATGTACCGAGACAAAACGTTTCAGGCGCTGTGATTCAAGTACTCCCGGAATACTAACTCATGGAAGAATGTTTGCTCCGGCCATTGGCATTGCTGAAGATCCGGTTACAGGTAACGCAAATGGTCCTCTGGGTGCTTATCTTGTTAAACACCAATTAGTTCAACATAATAGCTCAATTTTCAAATTTAAAGGAGAACAAGGATCAGTAATTGGTCGCAGTGGTATCGTAGAAGTTCAAGTAGATATTGTCAATGGTTGCCCATTTAAAGTAAAAATGGGTGGACAAGCAGTGATTGTTTTTGAGACTGAAATTAATCTAAAATAAGACTTTGATTTGCGGATGGCGCAATTCCTATCAGTCTGCAACTGTTAATATAATTATCTAAGATAGCCGCTCCCTATATCTGTAAATCATTTGAATTTGATTGTTGGAGGCGATCCTACCGTAAAATGCACAGAACACCTGATTATAATCCGATAGTTTATGACCTAACAGAAGAAAAGCATCAACCCCTGATTTTACAAGAATTGATACCATTTTTCGCCGTTAAAGGTGATACGTTTCTCTCCGATTGATCTTAAACAGCAGTTCTGCACAATGTGAATAAGCTGCATAACAAAATACAAGGTGGCAGATGGGGTCTCAGTGGCGGAAAATGTTCCTCTGTTTTTGTGCGCCCTTTTTTCTCCAATTACATTATATGTAATTGGAGAAATTGCAAAAGGAACAAAAAAACTGTCTCACCAGCGATAATTTATATCGCTAATCCGACAGTTCTTCTTGATCATATGCATTATTTCAATTCCACAAATTGTACTATAAATTGGGTCCATCAAATAAATTACTCCGATAATAAATGGCTTCGGCCACATGAACGCCTTCAATTAATTCACTTTGTGCCAAATCGGCAATCGTGCGAGACACTTTAAGAATCCGCTCATAGACTCTGGCACTTAAGTTAAGTTTTTGAAAAGCCTGTTTCACTAGCTTCTCTGCTTCAACAGAAAGTTGACAGGTTTTTACTACCTGTTTATGACTCATCGCACCATTGCAAAAAACGCCCCACTTCGCTAAACGCTGCCGTTCCACTTGACGGACTTCCTCTACACGCTGACGAATAGTATCTGAATTTTCTGCCTACTTTTTTTTTGTCTAGCAAGTCCTGATAATCAAGACGCGCTACAGGCAAATGAATATCAATCCGATCCAATAACGGGCCGGATATTTTTTTTGTATAACGTCGAATATCCGCGGCTGAGCAGCAGCAGGTCCCGCTGGGGTCACCAAAAAATCCGCACGGACATGGATTGGCTGAACTGATCAGTAATATTTGCGCGGGATAGGTCACCGTGGCATTCACGCGGGCAATGGTGACTTGTCCGTCTTCTAGGGGCTGACGAAGGACTTCCAATACCGTACGGGGAAATTCCGGCAATTCATCCAAAAATAATACCCCATAATGACTTAAACTGACTTCACCGGGGCGGGGAATACGCCCACCGCCAATCATACCAATTGCTGATGTCGTGTGATGCGGACTACGAAAGGGCCGCGTTCTCACAAGTCCCCGTACATGATCCATCATACCACTAACACTATAAATTTTAGTTACTTCCAAAGCCTCTTCATTTGTCATTTTCGGCATGATAGACGGCAGAGCCTTGGCCAGCATCGTCTTACCTGCCCCTGGTGGTCAAGATATGTAAGTAAGATGAAAAATGTTCACTGTACAAAGACTTCTCCTTAAACCACATGCAAAGTTATCAACTACAAAGAATTTACAATTAATCTTCCAACATAAAATTCCAAGTGTTATCACGACCTACCCAATTCTAAAGCCGCCAGTCGGCCTATCCATCAAAAACTCCTCTACATATATTAAACGCGTTGTCTGTCTCCCTTGTTTCATGTGTGCACCTTATTGTTTTATCAGAATACATTTATCTACCTCAAAATTAACCGGCCTTAACTTTAAAAAAAGCCCGTACTACGTCCTTTATTCCCCAGACAAACTCTTGGGTGGTTGTTTATTATCAATTATTATTGCCTGCTTATCCTTAAACTCATCAGCAAAAAAAGTAAACAAACCATCTTGCGATTTCTTAGTGCGACACCCCCTTCGTCTTTATTGTACCTGCAATCCTTTACCTACTACACTGAACCAATAATGCATCTTTAGCATATTATGTAGTATACATTATTGCATAAGAAGGGAGGCTTTTTCTTTAATGAAATACAGATATGAGCTACCTGAAATGATAACCCCGGTTGAACCTTCTTGGCTGAAAAGATTAATATCAGTTATGGGAATGGAAGTAGTAGTTGAGACAACCCGCAATTCATTGTATGGAAAGTTATTGGAAGTGGAACACGACCACATAGAATTGCAAATTGGACATAGGGTAACTTTTATACGTTGCCAACAGATTATTAGTGTTATGCCAATTCCGCGGTGTTAAATAAAAGATCCCTATATTTCGCTTAGTCGATATAGTCGACTCTTGAGTCAAATTTGATAAATTTTAGGAGGCAGGTATTCTGCACTACTCATATAGCCCAAAATGCTGTGACCTAGCAAAATGGGAATGTTCTCTTTAATACTGAAAGCATTAGGTGACGAAAATCACGACCGAATGTTCTACCAGTATTTACTAAGTATTGTCCCTGATTAGGAACATTATGTGATCATAAAATCGATCAGAGATGATGAGATTAAACATTTTAAGATGTTCCGTATGATTTACCAGGATGACATCGGTCTGTTTCTTCGCCTCCCCTGATGGAAGTAGCTCACTTCTCAATCTCGCTTCTAATTGCAGAATATAAAATGAATAATATTGCAATTCATCCCATCATATGTACGAGGAGGGATTTTGGGCTATGATAAGCAATCCGTTTATTGCAAACGTCAGCACAACTTTCTTCAGACGAACTTGTCCAGGCACTCCGCGCCGATGTCGTGGGCGAATATGAAGCGATCATTGATTACGAAGCACACGCAATGGCCACCCAAGACCAGCGCGTTAAACAAGCACTATATTAAATAGCCGATGAGGAACTGAAACATGTTGGATAGTTAGAAGAGTTAATTACTCTGCTTAACCCAAAAGAAGGGCAATTAATACAGCAGAGTAAACCAGTCATCCAACAACAAAATCAAAATTCCGGTCAAACCATGCAGCTAGGCTCAAATATGTCCAACCAGCTTACCCAATAGAAGTCTGAAGGATCAGCCAACATTATTAGTTGCTGATCCTCCTTTTCAGCATAATCAATGAAAGGTTGAAAGCCCGTTAGATGTTAATTAATTTCTCCGAGATACTTGGCAAACGACACTGGTCTTTTTAAGTATGCTAATACTGGCAAGAACTCTCGGAAAAATGCAGGTAGGTCAACTAACCTTTTATTCTGCCGTCATCATAAACTATCACTTTTTCTACCAATGCAAAATATAGGTCAATATCAAATTCATTTATTGGCTCAGCTTCAGTTATGATTCTAGTATACTGTTTTGCTTTATAGCGTCGAAACAGATTACCGTTTTCCCACAGTTCTTGGCATTTGTCAAAAAAGTAACCCTTGTTTTCAATCAGTGCATAAACACATTTATAAATGCATGATACAAAACCCTATCGTCGATATACTTGCTGTTACAACCATTTTTGCCTTTCATAACATATTTACCATTGCACCGCCAGATAATCCTTCTGAGCCTTTCATCGTTAGAGTTCCATACCTTCCGTCCAAAAATCTGACCGCAAGATCCGCATATGACTCTGCCTGCAAAGGGATTATCTGTTGTCGCGTATTAATCATGGCCCACTCGGTGATTTGACTAGGCTCGTAGATTCGCTAGAATCTGCTTAATCTTTTGTTTGACTTCAGCCATCAATTGACCCGACTCCCGCACATAGACAAAACCACGAGACACTAAATCCGGTCCGGCTACAACACAGCCGCTCTCCTTATCGATTGTTACGACCACAATGAAAACACCGTCTTGGGATAATTTGCTGCGATCACGAAGAACGATGTTACCGACATCCCCTACCCCCAAGCCATCAACAAACGAACCTTCTTGCCACATTTCACCCCTTAACATAATCTTGGTAACGGATCTCCCTCAAGCATTGGCAAAATGCGTTGACCGCCCAAGGAAGTTTTTATTATAACCATTCCAGGTAATTCTCGCTCCACTCTGCCAATAATGCTAGCATTCTTTCCTTTTTCTAAACAGTGTAATCTATGTAGTATATCTTCAGCAGAATCAGGTGCTACAATCGCCACTAGTTTGCCTTCATTTGCAAGATAAAGCGGATCCATGCCTAACATTTTACAAGCCCCTTTAACAACAGGGGAAACAGGCAGTAGATTTTCTTCAATTTTAAAGGTCAAACTACTCTGTTCTGCAAGTTCATTAAGCGTTGTAGCTACCCCACCCCGGGTTATATCCCGCATACAACGCAATTTATTTCCATATGCAAGCAAAGATTGTGTTAGCGGTAAAAGACTTGCACAATCACTTTCAATAGGAGTATCAAAAGCAAACTCCTGCCTTCTAGTTTTTATAACTAATCCATGCTCCCCAAATTGGCCGCTAACAATAATCACATCTCCTGGACAAATATTTGCAGGATGTAAATGAATATGACTGGGAATAATTCCGATGGCAGAAGTATTAATAAATATTTTATCAACTGAACCTTTTTCGACTACCTTCGTATCGCCAGTTACAATCTGAACTTTCGCATGATTCGCTGCTAAAGCCATCGAATCCGCTATTCTCCGTAAATCATCTATCGAAAAGCCTTCTTCCAATATCATACCCACACTCATATAATACGGTTTGGCACCACTGACTGCTAAATCATTAACCGTTCCATAAACGGCCAATTTACCGATATCGCCACCAGGGAAAAAAATCGGATTGATCACAAATGAATCTGTCGAAAAAGCCAGTTTTGTTCCTTTTATTTCAAATAAGGCAGCATCCAGCATCTGGTCAAGTATGATATTAGAATAGTTTTTTTGAAAAACTGTTCTGATCAACTCCTGCGTTTTTCTACCACCGCTTCCATGAGATAACTCAATTTTATCTGTTTTATCCTGCATTTTCTATTTTCCTTTCTGGATCTGCAAAAAAGAAGCTGCACAACTTCCCTCCTCAGATATCATACACGGTCCAACAGGCGAAGCGGGATTACAACGAGTTGCAAAAAGCGCGCACTCAATCGGCTCTTTTCGACCCTTTAGTATATCTCCGCATACACAATGAGTATTTTTTACAAGTGGCACTGGTAGATCATATTTTTTTCGTGCATCTAACCCGCCAAAGGCATCTCTCATTGCGTAGCCACTCAAAGGTACTATTCCTATTCCCCTCCATGTACAATCCACTAAATGAAAGTACTTTTCTACATATTTGCGTGCTATTACATTCCCCTTCTTCCGTACTGCCTGATACTGTATTTCAATTGTTGGCTGTTGCAATTGCTGTTGTAATAGAACCATGAATATTGCCTCTAAAATGTCAACCGGTTCAAATCCAGCTACCACGCACGGCCGCGAATAGTCTTTCGCGATAAAATTAAATGCATCGGCACCTGTGATAGTACAGACATGTCCAGGAAGTAAAAACGCATCTATTGACAACTCAGGATCTAATAATAAGAATCGCAGTATGGGTGGTACAGCCTTATGAAGTGACAATACAGAAAAGTTTTTAATTTCTTCCTTTACTACAGTTTCGATTGTAATTGCAGTTGTAGGAGCCGTGGTTTCAAAACCTACACTTAAAAGCACAATTTCACAAGAAGGTTTCTCTACTGCCAATCGTAAAGCATCATTGCTGGAATATATCACTCGGATATCGGCTCCATTCAGACGAGAAGACATTAAACTACCATCAGTGCCTGGCACCCGCATCATATCCCCGTATGATGCTAAAATTACATTGGGCAAATCTGCTAAAGCACAGGCCAAATCAATATCGGTTTCATCTGTAACACATACTGGACATCCTGGTCCTGATAATAAGGTTATCCAATCTGGAAGTACCTGCTTCATTCCGCTTCGCGCAATTGCCATAGTATGAGTACCGCAAACCTCCATGATTCGGATCGGAATTTTAATTGCCCAGATAGCCTTTAACAAATATTGTATATAATTAGGACTTTCTCTTCCTATATTATTGAACATTATCTAACACTCTTGAGATTTGGTTTAGTAATGCTTGTGTTTCGAAAAACTCTTCCTCCTCCATGGTTGCAATAGCGAATCCAGCATGAATTAGCAAATATCCGCCTTCACAAACATCCGGCGTCAATTGAATATTTATATTTACAAGATTCCCCTCTACATCAGACAAAGCCTTATCATCCCCCACTTGCACTACTTTGCCTATTACAGCTAGACACACGTTTGAAAACCTCCTCGCCAACTACAGCTTGCCCCAGAGACAATCCGCCATCATTTGTAGGAACTTTACGTTGTATATATACACGTAAATCATTGTTTTCAAGTACATGCATTATGTTTTTTAGCAACAATCTATTCTGAAACACCCCACCGCTTAATACAACTTGTTGACATTGCTTTTCACGACTTAAACGCATGGTAGTAGAAACAACCATGTCAATGATGGTGGCGTGAAATCTCCCACCTATAATCTCTTTGGAAATCCCCTTTTGCATATCAAATAATATTTCTTCAAACATATTCCTAACATTCAAATGGTAAGGATAGCAATTACCATCAAGTTCAAACCGGTACTTTCGACTGTCATTCAAACAACTAATAGCTTCTAAAAGCATAGCTGCCTGACCTTCATAATTCACCTTAGTACATACACCTAACAGTGCAGAAATTGCGTCAAATAATCTCCCACAGCTCGAAGTATTCCAAATACCAATTTTGTTGTCCAGCTGTGTCTGCATTGCTTTCAAATCCGTATTCATAATATGAGGTAGAACTTTTTGGGCTACAGTTGCTCCGTAATTGCCAAACATACTATACAAATAACTAAAAACTGTACGTGATGGGTCATAGACAGCGTCATCACCGCCTGATAACGGCAAATAGTCTAAATGCGCAAGCCGTTCAATCCCCCCGTAGTCTCCGTAGAAAAATTCAAATCCCCATATACATCCATCAGTTCCATATCCCGTACCGTCACAAATCACACCAAGCACAGCATCAGAAAGATTATTCTCCGCCATACAGCTTGCAAAATGGGCGTGATGATGCTGTACCGTAATAGAAAACATACCTTCCAGACTTTTGGCGTATTGAGTCGATATGTATCCTGGATGCAAGTCGTGAGCAATTATTTTAGGGTTGCTTCCAGTCATTTGTTTAAAACGCTCAATGGCTTCTAAATAACGCCTGTAGTTCCCATAATGAGACAAGTCCCCGAAATGTTGACTTATAAAAGCATGCTGTCCTTTTAATATACAAAATGTGTTTTTGAGATCGCCGCCGCAAGCAAATACATTGCTGCATTTTTTTTCAATTCTTATAGGCAAGGGGACGTACCCCCGTGCTCTTCTGTGAACCATAGTTGCTGAATTGACAACTGCTACAACCGAATCATCACAGCTATTTATAATTGGCCTATCATGGAGTAAAAAAAAGTCAGCAATGCCATTTAGTTTTTCTAAAGCTTCTTCATTATTATCTATTAGTGGTTCATCAGACAGATTTGCACTGGTTAACACCACTATTTCCAATTCATCATCAAACAATGAGTAGTGAACTGGAGTGTAAGGCAGCATTACCCCCAAAGTATTAATTCCAGGTGAAATATTAGCAGATAAGTATTTTTCTGATTTTCTGCCTAACAAAACAATCGGCTTTTCTTTGCTTTTTAAAATTTCCACCTCATGCTCACCGACCTGGCAATACTCCTTTACTACTTTTAAGTCACGGCACATTACGGCAAAGGGTTTACTATCCCGCTTTTTTCTATTGCGCAGACTGGCTATTGCCGCTTCGTTTAAGGCATTGCAGGCCAAATGAAAGCCACCAATGCCTTTGACTGCGATTATTTTTCCTCGCTTTAACAATTCATTCGCCAATCCGCAAAACTTTTTTCCATTACCATCAGCTAGCCATACATGTGGTCCACAGGCTGAGCAGGCAATAGCTTCCGTATGATATCTCCGGCTATATATATCGTGATATTCATGTCTACACTCAGGACACATAGTAAAGGTATTCATTGACGTATTTTCTCTATCATAGGGAATCATATGAGCCATCGAAAATCGCGGTCCGCATTCAGCGCAACTAATCATTAAATAATTATGTCTGCGATTCTTTATATCATAAAATTCTTTTAAGCACTTTTCGCAGATACCTGTGTCTGGAGACAATATAGTGCCGCTATCTCTATCATTTTCGCTTGACCGGATAGAGAAGCTTTTATATCCGACAACTTTTTTTTTACTTATTTTACATTTTTCGATTTCGGCCATTGGAGGTGCCTGGGTCATCAGATTCTCGGCAAACATTTTTAAATTTTCCGTTATTCCCTCAGCCAAAACAATTAAGCCAGATGAAGAATTAAGCACCCAGCCATTCAAATGATATTGTTGCGACAGACGATGCACAAAAGGCCGAAAACCGACTCCCTGTACAAGACCAAAAAGCTTAAATTCCCAAGCCTCACTGTTCATTCATCTCGTCCTTTTACTTCACTATATAACCAATGAGCCAGCTCGCATAGTCCTAATCCAGACGTCGCAGACACGGGAATAATCTGAGTACCGGGGTTAATACAGCCCATATCTTCTCTAAATTTTTCTAAATCAAAATCAGTATAATTTATTAAATCCAACTTATTTACGATAATCGCCTTCGCTTGTCTGAACATTAAGGGATATTTCCAGGGTTTATCATTTCCCTCTGTAACGCTTATCACCATTACTTTGGCATTTTCGCCAAGGTCAAATTCAGCCGGACAGACTAGGTTGCCAATGTTTTCTATGACTAATAGTTCAATATCTTTTAACGGTAAATCTGAGCAAGCCTTTTTTACTGTAGCTGCATCAAGATGGCATGCGCCTTCTGTATTGATCTGCACCGCAGGGATACCCAGTCTTTCAATACGTTCAACATCCTTTGTCGTATACAAATCACCTTCGACGACGCCAATGGTTATCTTTTCTTTTAATTCCTCAATGACTTTTTCTAAAACAGTGGTTTTTCCACTTCCTGGAACACCCATTAAATTAATAACATACACCTTATTTTTTTCAAAAAGCCCTCTGTTATTTTGGGCCAAAACTTCGTTTGCATCGAGCAAACCTGCCACTAAATCAAATTTAACCATCGATACGCCTCCTTTGTGTCTAATCGCCTTCATAGTAATCAATATACAATTCTTGTCCATTTATTATTTCAATATCTCCGTTAGAACAGTAACAGCATATAAACCGATATTCCTCAATTTTAAATGTTCGATAACAAGAATTGCAGCGGCCAATAAGCCCTGGTTCTTCTACTTCCAGTAACGCATACTGAAACAAGGGTATATTGCTAAACAATGTGAAAGCAAAGCGTAGTGCTTCCGTATTTGCACCACTCAGTTGACCATTTACAAGCTGTATTCGATTAACACGCTCAACGCCTTGCTCGGCAGCATTTGAACTAATTTGGTCTATCATGCTTTGAATAAGATACAGCTCGTGCAATTCAAACGCCCCTTTAGTTAGTTCACTATATTGTATTATGGAAAAACATAGTTAGAACGAATCTCCTGAACTTTTTAGGATAAGCATCACAATTTTAAGGGACTCGAAACGTACTCGAATGCAGCTAATTGGCATATTATGATAAAAAGCAAAAATTCAGGGGGGCTCTATGGAACACGCTGACTTTCTCCGATTGTGCGACCAATATCGACTTGAAAGCAATTATGGTCTTTCTGCAAAAATATTGCCTGCGATCCGTACTTTTATCAACGAACGGAATAAAAAAAAGCTTCCTGTAATATGGCTGGAAACCAGCGATAGCGGTGATAACAACATCGCATTTATGAACACGACATATCCCTATTTGCACCAAGTATTCACCGATATGATTGATCTTTTGTACAGTAATACTTTTATGGCAGCACAGGGGACAGATGCCTTAGAACTGCTGTTTTTATCAGCTGAAAAATTCAAAGAAGAATTTGTACTTGTTGTGGAAGGCGCTATTCCAACCAAAGACAATGGAATATATAATGTTATCGCGCGAACTAATAACGGAGATATTACCGCACTAGAGGCTGTTAAGCACCTTGGCGGAATGGCCAAGTATGTAATTGCAATTGGAACTTGCGCCAGTTTTGGAGGTGCTTCATCAGCCGCTCCCAATACGACAGAATCAGTAGGTGTAAACAGCGTACTTAAACGTGAAGTCATTAATGTAAGCGGTTGTCCTGTTAATCCAGATTGGTTCGTCGGAACTCTCGCCCACCTGATCATGTATGGAAAACCAGAACTTGATACTCTGGGCAGACCTAAACTTTTTTACGGTACTACGGTTCATCAACATTGCCAACGACGTTCTTATTTTGACAAAAAGGACCTAGCTAAAAATCTAGGTGATGTTTCATGTATGTTTTCCCAAGGGTGTGTTGGGCCCCGAACTGGGTCGGATTGCCCTTATCGTCAATGGATTAATCATGTCAGTTGGCCTGTAAAGGTAAGTACTCCTTGCATCGGTTGTACCAATCCAGACTTTCCCGATGGTTCAACACCTTTTTTTAAGCCATTACCTGCGAAAACTAATAGCAAATCCCCTAATATCTCTGATAAAGAGAAGGGAGAAAAACATGAGCCAACACAAAGTACTATTTAGTCCAGTAACCCGTTTGAGCGGTCTGCTTTCCGTAGAACTCACAGTGGATAATACCTATATCAGTGAAGCAGATGTCTGTTGTACTATGTTTAGGGGTTACGAATATATCATGCGCAATCACCACATAACAGACGCCGTATATCTGACTCAGCGCATTTGCGGCATATGCTCAACCGTACACGGAGCAAATGCCAGCTACTTGCTCGATAAAATCTATGATAATGAAATTGAGGAAAATGCTCAGTACTTGCGAAACATTATGCTTGCAGCTGATTTCCTCCAGAACCACATCAGACATTTCTATTTCTTTGAACTACCTGACTACGTTATTATGCCTGAACGACCTCCATTTCTGCGACAAAACTGTATTGATTGTCGCTTGAATGAAGAAGAAAACCAGCGCTTAGCTGGAAATTATAGCAAAGCCGTAAAAGCATCCGAACAGAGCCACCAAATTTTGGCTTTGTTTGGTGGTAAAGCTCCACACCAGCACAGTTTTGTTCACGGAGGCGCAGCTGTTGCTCCCACCGTTGATAAAATCACGCAAGCTTTAGCCCTCTTGCAAAATATTCGTGATTTTATACAACGATGTATGATGTCAGACACTGAACTATTAGCAAACCGTTATGACGATTATTTCCATATTGGTAAAACAACAGGCCGCTTCCTGTCTTTTGGATTATTCCGTTTTGGAGAAAAAAACGACGCACCCTTATTAAAAAGCGGGGTCTTGGAAGATAATCAATTGACAAAGCCCAGGGTCGACTTGATACAAGAAGACATCTCGCATTCCTGGTTTCATCGTGCCAAATGGGCTGATGAAGCAGAACCAGCTCCCCATAAACTTGGCGCGTATACCTGGACAAAGGCGGTGTTATATCAAGATAAACACTTTGAAGGCGGCCCGCTTGCTCGCATGATAATAAGTGGTCATTATCATGGCGGTACCTCGACTATGGATCGAATCGTTGCTCGATCTATTGAAACTCTTCTGATAACAAAACTAATGGAAAATTGGCTAAAAAAATTGCGTCCTGGCCCCCCACCCATCAGGCAGAAGAAGCAGATAGTTTCAAACCAGGCTATAGCAGTAACAGATGCCATGCGTGGTCCTTTACTTCATAGTGCACTAATAGAGAATGAACAAGTAGCAAGGTATGATATTATAACACCTACAGGATGGAATTTTTCTCCTAAAGACGATTACGGTAATCGTGGTCCCGTAGAAATGGCGCTAGTTGGTACACATCTTCCCTCGCCTGATCTTCAGTATATTATACCGGGTCGAATCATTCGCTCTTTTGATCCCTGTATAGCTTGTGCCACTCATTAAATGTAGCCAGTTATGAACACATAGATAAAAAGCCAACTTTAATCAACAAATTGATTAAAGTTGGCTTAGCTTTTTCTATTCACATATTAGTTTATTGCTATCCTTGCTCTGGCAAAGTATTTCGTTTAAATCGTTTGACGAAGTATCCTACCACGGCAATTACCCCGACTATACCAATGGAGATAAACAGGAGTTCATTAGAGTGCTGCGTAAAAATATGTTCAGCCTTAGGTCCATAATAATAAATTAGAATGCCTTCCAACAAAAAACGTTTACCTCTACCGAGAAGCGATACTCCCAAAAACACAGGAAAATTAATTTTTAGTGCCCCCGCTGTAATGCTAACAAACTTATAAGGAATTGGAGCCATCGAGGCTAAAAAGATAGCCCACTTTGCATTGTTTTCGACAACTATTCGCATTTTTTCTTCATATTTTGCTGGTATCATCTTTTTTGCAGCAGGCAAGCCAATTTTATGCCCAATTCCGTAACCAATAAAACCACCAAGAACAGAAACAATTGTCGCCACGCATCCGTAATAAATCGCATGTTCCGGTTGGGCCATCGCCAACGGTATTAAGATAATATCTGGTAAAATTGGCGAACAAAAAGACTCCGTAAATGCCGCTATACCTAAGCCGACTAAACCCCATCCTAAGAACAAAGCAATTATCTCGTCCATCTAACTTCCTCCAAAAATTGTTTATAAAATAAACCAAAAATATCTACCACACGAGGAATTATATGCTTATATTCACCTCCCAACAGATTAAACGCTTAACCTCTTATTTCTTTTTTAATTAACGCTGGGCTCTACATGAATAAGAACTTCAGAGGACGCAAATCGAGCTTTAATTCGCTGCTCAATTTCATCACAAACACAATGAACCTTATCAAGCGAAAGCTCTTTATCTAATACCAGATGGACATCAATCAAACATACACTCCCGGAACGACGCGTTCGCAAATTTGTAAATCCCCTGACCATAGAATGCTCTTGCAAAATTACTGCAATCGAATTTTTATCTTCCTCCGTCATGGTGGCATCCATCAGTTCCGCTATGCTCTTTTTCGTCATACCATAGCCAGCCTTAAATATAACGAACGCCATCGTAATGGCGATCACCGGATCTAACCAATATAATCCAGTCAATTTTATTGCCAGCAAGCCTCCTAAAACACCCATACTAGTCCAAACATCAGCCTGCAAATGCAAAGCATCTGCCTCTAAAGCATGAGATTGAGTTATTTTAGCTATCCGGAATAAATGTTTGGATACAAAAATATTCACTATAGTAGATACTAACATAATGACAATGCCATATTCTAATTTTTCAGGCAAAGTCTCAACATAAAGCTTTTGTACCGCCTCATAGATAATCCAAAGAGCAGCGACAACAATTAAAGCAGCCTCTACAGCTCCTGAAATATTTTCAACCTTACCATGACCATATGGATGCTTTGAATCAGGCGGCTTTCCTGATGTCTTCACTGCATAATAAGCAATCAAGGCAGCTAATAGGTCAACAGCGGAGTGAGTAGCCTCAGAAACAATGCTTACCGAGCCGGTTAATATTCCGATTATTAGTTTTGAAACTACTAATAAGCTATTGGATAGGACAGAAACTTTTGCTGCTTTCGTTTTCTGGAAATCAATATCATTTGGCAAAGATAATTGTTGTGACAAACCACTCTCTCCTTATATATGAAATAAACCTGCAGAATCAAAATGATCCCCCAGGTTCTTCCTGCTGCATAAAAATTCAGCCGCACCAGAAATCAGTCTCCTGATATTATATAGTTTTTCTTTTCATATCACATAGTATATCAGAAGAGCTAAGTAGTATGCAATAAGGTTTTGTTTAATGGGGTTATTGGTTATATCTACCTGTCATAATAGAAGACTTGCTCGCACATTGGAAGACCGGTTTCCTTGCACAATAGATTGATTCAATATTTTTACATAAAATGATGCACTATTACATTTTAAATATAATATTATATATTAACCAAAAATGCAGGAGGAATACCTATGACTAGACCCCAATATGGTCCTTCGAAAAGCTTTTATGGCTGTTCGCCTTCATGCACACCTAATATAGATGAGTGCCCAAATGACCCTGACTTGTATCTGCTCAGAGATGCAGCCGCCGACGAGCGTGGAGCAATTGCCGAATATTTGGGATGTGCGCTTGAAACTTGTTTGGATGAAGTCTTTTGGGACGTGGCCGAAGATGAAATGCAGCATTATGTAGAAACGATGCGATTAATATCCTTATTAGACCCAATACAGGCAAAGATGCTTGAGGAAGAAGAATTGGATTTTCTTGTCATGAAAAGAGCACCAAACGGTAACGGAAAACCAAAATGGCAAAATTATAAAACCACCAAAGAAGAGCAAGATGTGAAAGTAGTCCCTCCTAACAGAAAAGACCTACCAGCAATACGTTGCCTTACCAAAGCCATTCAAGGTGAACTCCATGCGATCAATAAATATCAAAAATATATGGAACGAGCTGACGATCCCCGTGTGAAGAAACATTTTTGTGATCTCATGAATGAAGAAAAAGAACATGTTGCAGAATTCACTGCAGCATTGTTTAAACTAACTCATGAACCCTTACCAGAAGAAGCTGATTAATTAACAGAAGCTCTACATCATTTCCGCTATAATTGGTTACAGCGAACCCTATTCGAAAGTGAAAGTTTATACTACTTATCGCATGGGGGTTTATTCCATATTGTTAGAGCCCATTAAATTCCGAAAAAAGTTAACTATCCTTACGTTTTTCTTCTTCGCTGCGTCTAACTAGTTCCGCCCACAGAATAAAAATGTCGCCGATTAGTACCAACACCAATCCCCAAACGAAAACATCGTCAAAGTTTCTCAATTGCATCACCCCATCTATTTTTTACCATTATGCGATTTATTTTTTGCAATATACTATGCGCATACCAAAACAAAGTTTCTTCGCCTTTTTCGCCAACTCATGGCAGAAAAGTCACTTCTGACTACCTGAAATAAAGGATTTTATTGCCACAGAGCGACAATCACGTATTATAGTATTCAAAACAGCAGAGCAAGAGATAAAACAAAATCAGGCAAAAAAATAAGCAGACTATTCGCCTGCTTGATTCCAGCATATCTTAAGTTTTCCAAAACCATTACTCCCAACTGATTTTTTAAAAAGTTGGTCCATCAAACAATTTACTGCGATAATGAATGGCCTCCGCTACATGTACGCCTTCAATCAATTCACTTTGTGCCAAATCAGCAATGGTGCGAGACACTTTAAGAATCCGATCATAT
This sequence comes from Pelorhabdus rhamnosifermentans, assembly GCF_018835585.1. NCBI lineage: Bacteria > Bacillati > Bacillota > Negativicutes > Selenomonadales > Sporomusaceae > Pelorhabdus > Pelorhabdus rhamnosifermentans. The sequence goes on along the minus strand of NZ_JAHGVE010000008.1, from coordinate 79,526 downwards.
CCTCTGGCACTTAAGTTAAGTTTTTGAAAAGCCTGTTTCACTAGCTTTTCCGCTTCGACTGAAAGCTGACAGGTTTTTACTACCTGTTTATGACTCATCGCACCATTGCAAAAAACGCCCCATTTTGACAAGCGCTGGCGTTCTACTTGACGAACTTGCTCTACACGCTGACGAATAGTGGCAGAACTTTCTGACTGTTTTTTGTCTACTAAGTCTTGATAATCAAGGCGCGCCACAGGCAAATGAATATCAATCCGATCCAGTAACGGGCCGGATATTTTTTTTGTATAACGCCGAATATCAGCAGCTGAACAGCAACACTTGCCACTAGGATCGCCAAAAAATCCGCACGGACAGGGATTAGCAGAACTGATCAATAATATTTGCGCAGGATAAGTCACAGTGGCATTGACGCGAGCAATGGTCACTTGTCCATCTTCTAGGGGCTGACGAAGGACTTCCAATACCGTACGGGGAAATTCCGGCAATTCATCCAAAAACAATACGCCATAATGACTTAAACTGACTTCACCGGGGCGGGGAATGCGCCCACCACCAATCATGCCAATCGCTGAGGTCGTGTGATGAGGACTACGAAATGGCCGTGTCCGCACAAGTCCCCGCACATGATCCATCATACCACTAACACTATAAATTTTGGTTACTTCCAAAGCCTCTTCATTTGTCATCTTCGGCATAATGGACGGCAGAGCCTTGGCCAGCATTGTTTTCCCAGCCCCAGGCGGACCCACCATAATCACATTGTGTCCGCCAGCCGCCGCAATCTCCAAAGCCCGTTTTGCAACAAGTTGTCCCTGTATATCGGCAAAATCCACTTCGTAGGAATGACAAGACTCTGTTTCTACAGATTTCTCCCGAGCTGGCAGCTCATCCCTGCCAGTTAAATAGCCCACTAATTGCTCCAGGTTATCAGCCGCACCTATAGCGATACTGCCTGTTAATTCAGCTTCCTGACAATTTTCCGGAGCCACAAAAACCTCCTGAAAGGCCTGATCTTTTCCTTCAATAACCATCGGCAAAATTCCCGCAACAGGACGGAGGCGTCCCTCTAACGACAATTCTGCTGCAAAGAGTTTCTGTTCAACAGCTGATTGAGCCAGTTGACCGCTGGCACAAAGAATGCCAATGGCAATGGGCAAATCAAGACCGGAACTGTCCTTTTTCAAATCAGCGGGAGCTAAGTTAATAGTAATCCTTTTTTGCGGATATTCAAAACCAGCGTTTTTTATAGCCGCCCTGACTCTTTCCTTTGATTCCCGAACAGAAGCATCGGGTAATCCAACAATTTCTAAACAGGGAATGCCATTAGCAATATCCACTTCCACCGTCACAATAATTCCGTTAAGTCCTACTGTTGTCGCTCCAAAACTTTGCGCATACACTTAAGTTCCTCCAAACGCATTGATGATATGATGGATGTTACTTTGCTTCCCACCTGTTCCATAAACCTCAATGACATCAAAGCGAACAGGCTGTTCTTGCAAAGAAAAACGTTGTAAATAACTCAAGGCTGTCATTTTAATTTTACGTTGCTTACGAAAATTTACTGCTTCAGCTGGTGTTCCATAGTCATCATTTCGTCTTGTCTTCACTTCTACAAAAACAATGATATCACCGTCTTGTGCTATAATATCAATTTCACCGATTTTCAGACGATAATGACTCGTTAAAATTTTATAACCCTTCTGAAATAAAAAAGAGCGAGCCCGAGCCTCGCCCCACATTCCAAATGTAATATGATTCATTTTCGCCTCCGATAATCAAAAGGTCTTAGGCGTTGGAAGAGGCTTGCGTTTTTGATCCATTCTGTAGACAAAAGCCAAAATTTCCGCCACAACTTTATATAGTTCCGGTGGAATTTCACGATCAAGTTCGACAGCCATTAATACACTTGTTAGAGCCTGACTTTGATAGATAGGTACCGAATTTTTTGTCGCTGCCTGCACAATATTTTCTGCAACAATTCCTGCCCCCTTGGCAATAACAACAGGAGCATCGTTTTCTTCAGTATTGTAGCGTAAGGCAACAGCCTTTTTTATTTCACTTGCTGCTTCTTGCTCTGCTTCCATAAATCCTCCTTGGCTGATTTCTCACGCTGATAGAATCTGAAGATTTTGTAATGTAAAGGGGCTACTTGCAATGGATTGACGAATACTTGGCAACCACTCATAAAAATCGCCTGCAGCTTGTTTATCAGAAAAACCTACTTTCACTTCCACTGCCTGTTGACGCACATGAAAAAACACCGTTACTGTCCCACTATAATCGGTTTTAAGAAAAATTCGCAGCCATGTTTCCTCAATATTGGGTCCCCCACGCTTTTCCGGTTGTTTTTGATGATAAATATGAATATGAGCTGGAAATACAGTTGTCCCATCGAAAGCAATTGGCATAAACATGGTAAATACTTTTCCCGTGTTGCCTGTTTCACTGTGAAAAGACTGTGAAGTAACTAACAATTTTTGAAAAGACTCAGCCAAATTATTCATACTATTCTTAGCTGAATTTAACTCGGCCTGATTTTGTGTGGTATATTTTGCCACATCACTTAATCTTTTATAAATATACATATCTTTAATTCCTGGAAATTGTTCTGCCAATTGTTTGACTTGTGAAGGCAACTGTTGTTCTAGTTGATTCTTAATCTCATTAAAAGCCTGACTATCCTGATCTGAAAGCTGTTGTAGCGGCTGCTTCCACTGATCCAACTTTTGCTTCAAAGAATCTTGCAGATTAGGATTATCCTGATTCTGCATAAATTGCTGCGCTATCCAATTAAAAAATTCATCTACTCCAACAAAATTATCCGGTACTTGCGGATGATTAATCATCGACAAAACAACACCAAGTGATGTTGGAATAACTGCTTGCTCTGTCTTATCCAAACTAGCTGATTGCGCTGTTGGAGAAGCCTGCTCGCTTGTCGAAACACCGTTACCATTATTCATTGACCGATCGTTTGCAACCCCCGACATCCCCTCCTCCGACAACATAGCTGAAGCTGATGAATTCGCAGGTAATGAAGCAATAGATTTTGCCTCTTGTCCTACCAGGTTACCGGTTGCAGACGTAGACGATTGATTCCCCAAAGCAGTTTGCTCTACACCTTGCTGTGATGCTACTGAAGCAGCTAAAGGCATATTTTGTGTAGTTTGACCGACTTGGGGCGTAGCATTTTTGGCACCACTAGCCGCAAAATTGCCATTAACCGAAGTATTGACCTCAGTCTCTGCCGCTGACAATACTGAAGAAGGTTGTCCTTGTACAACTCCCGACGACTCACCAGAGGTTACCGAGTTCAAAACAGTTGTCTGACCGGAAGCTTGTTCAAGTTCCGACTGGGTCTGCTGCAAAAGCTCCGTCATCAGCGGTTGAGCTGTTAACAAAATTTTCTGCACACTTTCCGGCAAATTTTGTTGCAAAGAAATAGCTAAATTAAGCCCCTTGGTTAACTGCGAGAAAGCATCTGCCGTATCCTTATTTGTCTTCACCATGGCTGTCAGTCCCTGCTCTAGAACATCAGGTGTGGCAGCAAAAAGTTTATCAGATAAAATTTGCTCCATATCCTGCCGAACAGTTTCCGGCAAAAAGTCAGCCAGCGTTTGTGGCCGATCCAGTAATGTCTCAAGCTGACTTAAAAGCTGAACAATTGTTTGTTCAATGGCAATCTTCAATTGAACAGTAGGACCTGCCGCACCCTGGTCTGTTTGTGCTAAGTCCGCTTGTACCTGTCCTTGTGGTACCGCTACAGTTGCTGTTTGTTCAATTTGCGGAATTTCAGGAGAGATAATGGATGTAGTATTGGTTGTAGCACCCGCTCCTGCTGCACCCGGAGTTACATTTCCTAGATTGGATGGTATATTGGCTGCGTCCATTCATCATCCCTCTTTTTTATGATAATTGCCCAAAAATCTTTCAAATAGACTATAAACAAAAAGTATATATTTATATTTTATTTCTGCATGACAAAACTAATTTCCTACCGGAACGTGAACTAATATCACTTATTTTGTTCAATTTTATAGGAAAAGCAAAGAATATAGGATATTCATCCTAGTCTTTGCTCTGAGACCACCAGCCATGATAGCAAAAAGCTGAGCTTCAAAATGAATGCTCAGCTTCTTCCCGTTTATAAGAAATCTACTTTTTTAGAGAGTTCAATTTTTTTAAACGTTCTACTGCTGCTTGAAGCGTTTCAATTTTTTTACAGAAACAGAACCGAATAAAGAGATGCGCATCAGCACTTGTAGAACGATAAAAACTCGAACCAGGCACAGGCGCTACACCGATTTTCTTGGTCAGATACTCTGCAAATTCCACATCATCGTCCCAACCAAAGGGCCGAATATCTGTCATAATATAATAGGCACCAGCAGGTTTCACACAGGTAAAACCTGCTGAAGTCAGCGCATTCAATAACAGATCCCGACGTTTAGCATAAAAAGATGCTAAATTCTTATAATACTCCGGTTTAAACCGCATAGCAGCTGCCGCAGCCACTTGCAGCGGTGCCGCAGCACCGACAGTCAAAAAATCATGTACCTTGCGAATGGACTGCGAAATCTGGGCTGAAGCAACGACATAACCAATGCGCCAGCCTGTTACACTGTACGTCTTGGAAATACTGTTGATCATAATGGTCCGATCAGCCATACCGGGAATTTTCCATAAAGGAATATGCTGAGCTCCATCATAAATGATATATTCATAAATTTCATCTGTAATGGCGAGTACATCATATTTTATACATAAGTCAGCAATAACTTGCAGCTCTTTACGAGAAAAAACTTTTCCTGTCGGATTATGAGGTGTATTAATAATAATGGCCCGTGTACGATCAGAGAAAGCCGCCGTAAGTTCGTCTAAATCGAGATGAAAATCAGGCGTGTGTAATGTCACATATTTGGGAGTGGCACCACAAAGAATGACATCAGCCCCATAGTTTTCATAAAAGGGCTCAAAAACAATGACTTCATCGCCTGGATTGACTGTTGCGAGAAGCGTCGCAACCATCCCTTCTGTCGACCCGCAACATACCGTAATCTGCTGTTCCGGCTCAATATCAACCGCGTAGTCCTGATTAAGTCGCCAGGCAATGGATTCCCGTAAATCTTTTGTACCCCATGTAATGGCATATTGGTTGTGATCCTGAAAAATGGCTTGTGAAGCGGCCTCTTTAATGGCATCCGGGGCTGGAAAATCAGGGAATCCTTGCGCAAGATTTATCGCTCCATGAGCAGCAGCTACGCGTGACATCTCACGAATAACAGACTCAGTAAAATGACTAGCCTTTATTGATGCATAATTTTTTACTTGATTCATAAACTCTCTCCCCTCATCATGATTGATTCGCTCTTTTCGCTAATACCCCTTTCATTTTACAAGGTACAATAAAATTTTACTAGATTTGATAATCTTGTACTGATTTCTCACTACGCTTCGTTCATTTGATCAAACAAAGCTTTTACCGGTCCATAGGTTATACGATGAATAGGGCAGGGACCGTACTTTGCTAGGGCAGCAAGGTGTTCTTTCGTAAAGTAACCCTTGTGATTCTCAAAACCATACTGAGGATAAAGCGCAGCATAATCGACTAGCTTCTGGTCACGTGCCACTTTCGCTACAATAGAAGCTGCACTAATGGCAGGAATAAGTGAATCGCCCTTAATGATTGTTTCCGTTGGTATAGCAAGACTAGGAGCACGATTTCCGTCAATCATGGCCTTGTCCGGTTGAATGGACAATCCTTCTACAGCTCTTTTCATGGCAAGCATTGTAGCATAAAGAACATTCAATTTTTCGATTTCAGCTAAACTCGCTGTAGCAATACAAAAACTCAGGGCTTTTTCTTTAATCTCAGCAGCAAGAAATTCCCGTTTCGCAGCTGATAGTTTTTTCGAATCAGCCAGACCGGAAATGGATCGATTGGGATCTAAAATAACTGCACAAACATAGATTTCAGCAGCACCAGCACCACGTCCCACCTCATCACAACCACAAATAATCAAGGGATGTTCCTCCTCTTTTTATCTCAACAAATACACCCAACAGACACTGAAATCATATATCACCCACAATATGGTTCCTGTGCCTTTCAACTTACTTTCTATGTATTATAAAAAGACTGGAAAGCTCCTTCCAGTCTTTTTTTGTCATTCACTTGACTTAACAAGGTACGCGATCCAATGAGATGGAGCCAAGCTTCCCTGTCCGAAATTCAGTGATAATCATACGAATCACCTTTTCTGTATCAATGACACCGCCACTACGAATACAACCGCGCTTACGCCCAATCAGTTCAAGTAATTCCTGTGACACGCTAGGCAAAGGTTCAGACAGTTTATACCGTTCAATCAAGTTGACGGGATAATCAAAGCTCAAAGTTTCTAGAAGTTTCAAAGCGACTTCTTCCATATCAAAGACTTCGTCATTCATGGCACCTGTTACAGCCAATTTAAACGCTACTTCCTGATCATTTTGCTTGGGCCAAAGTACACCAGGCGTATCAAGAAGTTCCAGATTCTTACCAATTTTAATCCACTGCTGACCTCGCGTCACACCGGCCTTATCGCCGGTTTTGACCGTAGCACTGCCAAGCAGACGATTAATAAGCGAAGACTTTCCTACATTGGGAATACCCAATATCATGGCCCGGACACTACGGTTTTGAATCCCCTTGGCTTTGAGTCGTGCTATCTTATCAGCTACAGAGATTTCTACTTGGCTGACAAGCTGTTTTGTACCTTTACCTGTCATGGAATCAATGGCAACGACGTGGATTCCCTTATCTTTATAATAGTGAATCCAATCGTCTGTAAAAGAACGATCCGCCATATCGCTTTTATTTAAAGCAATAACACGCGGTTTATCTTTCGTAATGGTAGGAATGAGCGGATTGGAACTACTGAGGGGAATGCGCGCATCTAAAAGCTCAATCACCACATCGACCAACCGCAGTTGTGATTCAATCATACGTTTCGCCTTGGTCATATGACCAGGAAACCAATGAATATGCATTCAGTTTTTCCTCCGTGTTATGGCAGGGCTTTAAACTGACTGACTGGCCAGAATACCAGCACAGCCTTGCCTTTGATTAGCTCCAGCGGAACAAATCCAACATCGCGGAACCGACTGTCTTCTGAATTATTGCGATGATCCCCCATAACAAAAACATGCCCTTCAGGAACAACGGCGAGAGGATAAGACCCCTTCATGGGCTCATCCAGAATATAAGGCTCATTAATGAGTTTCCCATTAACATAAACATGGTTCTCTTTTATTTCAATGGAATCGCCAGCTGTAGCAATGACCCGCTTAATAAAATCGCGACTTTGATCTTGAGGATATTTAAAAACAAGGACATCACCCTTTTCAGGCTGTTTAAAACGATAAATAAACTTATTTACAACAAGTCGCTCGCTATTTTCAAGGGTCGGCTGCATGGAAGGACCTTCAACAATATAAAGTTCCACAATAAAATAGCGGATAAAAAAAGCAATAACAATAGCGACTAAAATAGATATAACCCAATCTTTGATTTCTTCCCCTAAACGAGTACTCATAAAAAACCTCCTCACGCAATTTGCCAATGAAAATAATGAAACAAAAGGGACTGATATCAGTCCCTTTTAGATTAGCGTTTTTCTTTAATGCGAGCTGCTTTACCAGTTAAACTACGTAAATAATACAATTTTGCCCGACGAACAATACCTTTACGAACCACTTCAATTTTATCAATCCGAGGGGAATGCACTGGGAAAGTACGTTCTACACCCACGCCGTAAGAAATACGTCTTACTGTGAATGTTTCACGAACGCCACCACTTTTACGATTAATCACAACACCTTCAAATAACTGAATACGTTCCCGTGTACCCTCGACTACTTTTACATGGACACGAACCGTATCTCCCGGACGAAAAACCGGAATGTCTTGGCGAAGTTGTTCTTGTTCTAAAGCTTGAATAATATTCATTTGTAATTTCCTCCTTAATTAGATGTTCGTGCCTTCGTCAAGCAGAGGACCATCCATTTTACACAAAACTTATTATATCCTATTTACAAAAAAAAATCAATCTGTATTTCCCGCCTGCCACCAAGCTTCTCCAAGTAATCGATCCAGTATGATAGCAACAGCCGCCCGTACCGGAAGATGATTATATTCACCACCACCATAAATGGGTTCCAAAATATAATCAAATTGATTCATCATGGTCTTTTCTAAACCAAAACCTGTCCCAAACAACAATAAGCAAGGATGATCATTCTGAGCAATTTTTTCGCGCAAATGACCATAAGAAATCGTATTGGGATAAATCCTAGCATCTGTTGTAACAACAATGGGACGAGCCTGTTCCTTGGCAGTAATCTGATCCACAGCCGCCTCTATGTCAGGCACTGTTTCAACCGTTGTAAAAGCTTCTTTACGATCCAAATTATACTTACTGCCAACACCCGTTTTCCAGTAATCCATGACATCTTGAGCCAAGCGAATCTGACTTTCCAGCGGATGGATAATAAAATAATTTTTAATATTATAGGTCCGTGATGTACGGGCTAAATCATGAATATCAAAATTAGCAATGGCGGTTGTTACGACTTCGTTATTGCGGTTATAAATGGGATAATGCACCAGTCCAATATAGGTCTTACTCACTCTTCGTCGCCGCCTTCCTGTTCTATTTCTCGCAGCAAGCGTCGATCCGTGTCCAAAAGTTCAGCAGATTTTAATAAATCAGGCCGTTTTTGTAGCGTCAGGCGAAGGGATTCTTTCCGACGCCAACGCGCAATTTTCGCATGATCACCAGAAAGAAGGATGTCAGGCACTGTCATTCCTTCAAATTCACGGGGACGCGTATATTGTGGATATTCCAAGAGACCATGATAAAAAGAATCCTCTTCTGCCCCCTCGGGTGCGCCAAGAACGCCGGGAATCATCCGCGATACAGTATCCGTAATAACCATGGCCGGAAGCTCACCGCCAGTGAGTACATAATCGCCAATAGAAATACATTCATCAACAAGGTATTTGCGAACCCGCTCGTCCACACCTTCGTAGTGACCACAAACGAAGATCAATTGATCGAATGTGGCAAGTTCCTTGGCTTTCTCCTGAGTAAAGGGCTGACCACTTGGACACATAAGAATTATCCGCCGCTTAGAAGGGAGTGTCTCCCCGCACAGACTTTGGACAGCCCGAAAGATCGGGTCAGGCTTCATGACCATGCCGGCACCGCCGCCAAAAGGCATATCATCGACAATATGATGTTTATCTTCTGTAAAGATGCGAGGATTCGTAATGACAATGTCTAATAATGCCGCATCACGAGCACGCTTGATTATACTATGGCCCAAAGGCCCATCAAACATCTCTGGAAAGAGTGAAACAATATCAATGCGCATGGTCATCCCATTCTTCCTGCAAGACTACGATCATTTTTTTATTCTCAAGATCAATCTTCTTCACAACTTTTTTCAAGGCGGGAATAAGTAACGGCTTACTACCTGACTGTTCCTGTTCAATGACATAAACATCATTACTGCCTGTCTCCAGAATATCTGTCAGTTTACCTAAATACTGTTCGTCTTCAGTAAAAACCTCAAGACCAAGTAAATCGAACTGATAATACTGGCCTTCAGACAAAGGCATAACTTGATCGCGTGGAATATAAAGAATTTTTCCGCTGAGCCACTCAATATCATTACGCGAATCAAGGCCTTTAAATTTTAACAAAACATACTGCTTATGATATCTTACTTGAGCAATCGTGAGTGACTTCTCATCCTCAAGTAACAGGGAACTTAACTGCTCAAATCGGTCAGGGAAATCCGTTAGAGGCATGATACGAAGTTCACCCCGCACACCGTGCGGGGCAATAACTTTTCCTACAGCTATCAAATTTTTCATCATCTTAACTTCGCAAGGCAATAATTTTGCCGTCTTCAAGCAATATCTCAGTTGACATGGCTTGATTTAAATCATCGCCCATTCCAAGTGTTACAAATTGTTCCAATGTTCCTTGAACGATTTCTACACCAATTTCGAGCTCGGTTGTTTCTTTTAACTTCGCTTCCATTTGTGCTTTGAAATCGATGCGTTTTTGCATTTCTGCATTGATTTGCTGACGCAGGCCAACTAATCCCTGTGCATCCTGCTTGGCTTGCTCAGCAAGCGCCCGTTTCCCCTGGAAATCAATTTGCTGCAATTCCGTATCCGCCCGTTTAATGGCTTCCTCGATATCACTTGTCAATTGCTTTTTTAAGTTTTCTGTTACTTTGGCTTTTATGGTTACTGGGCACTTCAGCGTCACTTGTTGTGCTTGATCCATGACAAACGCCACCTCACTCAATGATTTCAACCATCACTTTTTTATTTTCCCGCGAGGCAGCCGCTTTCACGACAGTACGAAGTGCTTTCGCAATCCGTCCCTGTTTTCCGATAATTTTTCCCATATCTTCCGCTGCCACATGGAGCTTATAAATAAGGATTTCATTATCGACCGATTCGGTCACACTGACTTTGTCGGGATTTCTTACTAAGGCTTTGGCGATAACTTCTATTAAATCAGTCATTGACTTACGCCTCTTTCTTAGAACGCTTCAGTTCATCCCACTTCTTCATAATACCCAATTTGCTGAACAAAGATTTTACTGTATCAGTCGGTTGAGCACCTTTGCTTAACCATTCAATCGCTTTTTCTTCATCAATTTTAATGATAGCAGGTTGCATGGTGGAATCGTACTGACCAATTGTTTCAATTTGACGGCCATCACGTGGAAAATGAGAATCAGCAACAACTACACGATAAAAAGGGCTTTTCTTTGCACCCAGACGTTTTAAACGAATTTTAACTGCCATAACAAAATCACCTCCTTTATAAAATATCACAAAAACTTTATTCTATTCCACTGCTATTGCAGGAATGGCATTTTAAAAGGCATCTTCTTATTGCCTGATTTCATTTTTGCAAAACCCTTCATCATCTTTTTCGCATCGGCGAATTGCTTTAGCAATCGATTGACTTCTTGTACACGGGTTCCACTGCCTGTAGCAATGCGTTTACGACGACTGCCATTAATAACGGCGGGTGTTTTCCGTTCCTTTGGTGTCATTGAATAAATAATGGCTTCAATATGCTTCAGTTCTTTCTCATCAAACTCGGCACCTTTGAGCTTGTTTTTTAGGCTTCCCATCCCAGGAATCATACCTAAAATTTGTTCCATCGAGCCAAGTTTCCTAACTTGCTGCATCTGTTCAAGAAAATCATCTAGCGTAAAGTCTTCTTTACGCAACTTTTTTTCCAGCGCCTTGGCTTTATCTATATCAATGTTTTCTTGCGCCTTTTCAATCAAACTCAGCACATCACCCATGCCCAGAATACGCGACGACATGCGTTCAGGATAAAAAGGTTCCAAAGCATCCAATTTTTCGCCCATACCAGTAAATTTAATAGGTTTGCCTGTAACGGCTTTAATTGAAAGGGCTGCACCACCACGCGCATCGCCATCAAGCTTCGTTAAAATGACCCCGTCAAGACCTAGGTCTTGATCAAAATTCTGTGCTACATTGACCGCATCCTGCCCTGTCATGGCATCCACAACAAGCAAAATTTCATGAGGCTTCACCTGTTGCTTAATTTGCTTCAGTTCATTCATTAATTCTTCGTTAATGTGCAGCCGCCCTGCCGTATCCACAATGACTACATCATTTAAATAAGCAAGTGCATGATCAATGGCTTGTTTGGCAATCTCAACAGGGCTTACCTTATCACCAAGTGTGAAAACAGGCGTATCCACTTGTTTACCAACAACCTCAAGCTGTTTAATTGCTGCCGGACGATAAACGTCACCTGCAACAAGCAGTGGCCGCTTACCTTGCTTTTTCAATGTCAAGGCCAATTTACCTGCTGTTGTTGTTTTACCTGCACCTTGTAAACCAACAAGCATAATAACTGTCGGCGGACGGGAAGAAATGGCAATCCGACTTTGTGTTCCACCCATTAGCTGAGTCAGTTCATCATGAACAATTTTTATAACAAATTGTGCCGGTGTTAAGCTTTCCATCACTTCTTGACCGACGGAACGTTCCTTGACTTTGGCAACAAAATCTTTTACTACTTTAAAATTCACATCGGCCTCAAGAAGTGCCATGCGTACTTCACGCATCGCTTCATTGACATCAGCCTCAGATAACTTACCGTGACCGCGTAATTTTTGAAAAGTTGCCTGAAGTTTATCTGCTAATCCTTCAAATATCATGAGACGTCTCCTTACATTTTACTCAATTAGACGTTTTAATTTATTTTTTGCTACTTGGACCACTTCAACATCAGCCAGCTGCGACTGATCTAAAAGCTGAAAGACTTCTCTAAGCAACTGTCTCTCTTCGTGATGTCGTGCAACAAGCTGTAATTTTTCTTCGTGCTCATCTAAAATTTGTTCAGCTCGTTTTAACAAATCATAAACAGCCTGACGTGAAACTTCGAGTTGCTCAGCAATTTCCGACAACGAAAGATCTTGGAAATAATGCAGTTCCAAAGAAGTTTGCTGTTTTTCAGTCAATAGAGCACCATAAAAATCGTAAAGCGCGCTAATTTTCAGCACCTTGTCTAACAAAAAACATCACCTTCTGTCAGAAATGCTGACAAGTAGAATACCTTTACCTTGGCTATTATATCACAATCCAAGCAGCTGTCAAGTTTTTTACTTGTCAGGAAATAATGCTGACGCAAATTCTTCGGGATTAAAGGGCCTGAGGTCACTAACACCCTCGCCCACGCCAATCCATTTCACTGGAATTTGGAGCTCTGTTTTGATAGCAATGACAACGCCGCCTTTTGCTGTTCCATCAAGCTTTGTTAAAACGACACCTGTCACTCCTGCTGCTTCACCAAATATTTTGGCCTGGTTAATCGCATTTTGACCAGTTGTCGCATCAAGAACTAACAATGTTTCATGAGGCGCTCCCGGAATTTCACGATTGACGACACGACACATCTTTTTTAGTTCTTCCATAAGATTGGATTTCGTATGAAGTCGGCCAGCTGTATCGATAATCACAATATCTGTTTTACGTGCCTTGGCAGCTTGAACGGCATCATACACTACAGCCGCAGGATCAGCTCCTTCTTCATGTTTGACAATATCGACGTGGCTGCGATCGCTCCAGATTTCCAGTTGCTCTACAGCTGCCGCCCGAAAGGTATCAGCAGCTGCAAGCAGCACCTTTTTTCCCTGCTCTTTGTAATAGTGCGCCAATTTACCGATTGTCGTTGTTTTCCCTACACCATTGACACCCACAACAAGAATAACTGTAGGTGGATTTTCAGCCAATTGAAGTGGTTCCACCCCCTCAATAAGAAACTGGGTAAGTTCCTGCCGCAAAAAAGGTTTTAAATCATCGGGGCTATTAATTTCCTTGTTTTTAATGCCTTGACGGACCTTATCCATCAGAATCATCGTTGTTTTTATACCTACATCAGCCGAAATGAGCACAGCTTCTAACTCTTCCAGAAATTCTTCATCAATTTGTGCATAACCTGTAATCAGTTGATCAATTTTATTTGTAAAATTCTTGCGTGTCTTGTCTAGACCTGTTTTCAATTTATCAAAAAAGCCCATCTGTAACTCCCCTTTAGCCTACTTGCTTAGCAAATTTAACGGATAGAAGTTTGGAAACACCTGATTCTTCCATGGTAATACCATGAAGGACATCGGCAATTTCCATCGTTCCCTTTCGATGCGTAACAACAATAAATTGCGTATTTTCCGCATATTCTTTTAAAAATTCACTAAACCTCGTGACATTCGCTTCATCGAGAGCCGCATCAATTTCATCAACCATGCAAAATGGCGCGGGTCGATAACTTAAGAAACTAAATAGTAATGCAATGACTGTTAATGATCGCTCCCCACCCGAAAACAGTGATAAATACTGCTGTTTTTTGCCTGGCGGCTGAACAATAATATCAATGCCTGTATCAAGCAGTTCATGAGGTGAAGTTAAAACAAGCTTAGCTTGTCCACCCCCAAATAGCTTGGTAAATATTTGATGAAAATAATCATTAATTTTATCAAACGCTTGTTTAAATTGCTTACTCATAGTCTGATCCATTTCCTGAACAATGGACACTAAGTACTTCTTGGCTTCAATTAAATCGTCAACTTGCTGCATCAAAAAATCATACCGTTCTTTGAGGCGCGTAAATTCTTCAATGGCCCCGGCATTAATAGGCCCGAGTTCGGCTATTTGACGCTCTAGACGTTTACCTACTGCAAGAAGTTCGTCAATCGGACGCTCCTGATAATAGGACTGTGCTGTCTCACGCGTCAGTTGGAACTGCGATTCTAGCTGTGTATTGCAGGCAGCAACTTCGGCATCATATTTCGTTATAAGCAGTTCTCGTTCGTGACTACGTCCTTGTACTTCTTGTAATTGCTTGTGGATGGCCTTGGCATCCTTATCACACGCCGCAACAGCACTTAAAGCAACTAATTTTTGCTGCTCAAATTGCCGCAGTTTTAATTCTTGTTCCTGCTTTTCTGCTGCAAGACGTTTTTTCAGTTCTGAAATTCTAAGTAATTCAGTGGCTGTTTCATCAAGACAGACTTGCGCCTTATCCTGCTGCTTCATTAATAAATCGAGTTGATTTTCTGTTTCACGTAAGTTCGCTTCATATAGCCTACGATTCTGTCCCACAGATTGAAGCTGTTGTGTCAAGGCAGACATTGCTATTCTTAGTCCTGTCACTTGTTCCGTAATGGATGCCAAACTTGCTTGCTGAATTTTATTTTTTTCCTGCCAAGCCGTAACAGTCTGCTTGCGCTCATCATCCTCTTGTTCCAGGCGGCTAACTGTTTGCTGCACAAGAACGAGATCAGCACCTAACTGTTTCACTTGCTCTTCACGAAGCTGTTTTTCTGTCATTAAATTTTTGACAGACTGACGAATGCGCTGAATGTCTTGTAAAGTCTGTTGATTTTGTACAAGTCGTTGTGCCTGACTGACTTCGTTTTCCTGAAGAACTGCTTGGCAAAGAACCAGTTTCTCGTCAAACTGCTTAAGCTGCTCACAAGCAGCCTGACTCTGCTGCTGCTGATCCAAAACAACTTGGCGTTGTGATTCAATTTCGCTATCCAGTCGATTAATTTCACTTTGGCGTCCGATGAAGCTATTTTCCCGTCGCTGTGAACTCCCGCCTGTTAAAGAACCGCCGGGACTCACCAGTTCCCCCTCCAAAGTCACCATACGCAAAGAATAACGATACTTTTTGGCAATAACCAAGGCATGATCAAGTGTATCAACAATGAGGGTTCGCCCCAATACATGCGCCATAGCTAAAGCATAAGCCTTATCATAAGTAACAAGCTCACTGGCAAAACCAAGCACCCCTTGCTCCTGTGCTGACGATCGTTCCGCATCGCGCCTGGAATAGGACTGTACCGTATCGAGCGGCAAAAAAGTGACTCGCCCAAAATGATTTTTCTTTAAATAGTGAATAGCCGCCTGAGCCGTCTGGGCATGATCCGTAATTAAGTGCTGAGCCGCACCACCCAGGGCAATTTCAATGGCTGTAACAAGGTGAGGCGGAACTTGAATAAGCTCCGCTACCGCCCCAAAAACCTGAGAGCGCCAAGGCGCATCACTTTTTAAAATGCTCTTAATCCCCTTGCCAAAACCATCATAATCCTGCTGCATATGAACAAGTAACTTCTTGCGTGTCAACCTGTCATTTAAACGAAGTTGAAGCTGTGTCTCCTGCTGTTTTAAGCGTCCTAATTCTTGTTCCAATTCTTTTTTACTCGTTAATAATAAAACGTGCTGTTCCTTTTCAGCAAGCTGCTGAGCTTTTAACTGAGCAAGGTCTGCTGTTTTCTCTTGATAGAAAATTTCTAATTTTTCCAGCTGTTGCTGTTCTTTTGCCACCTCAACTGACTGACTTTCTTTCTGTCCGTCCAGACCATGCAGCTCTTTTTCAAGCTCACGACATCGATTACGCTGTGAAACAAGTTCTTGCATACAATCAAAAATTTGTTCTTTCCCTGTTTCAATTTGCTTCGTCAACTGAGCTTGAGCGTCCTCAGCATTCTTTTGCTGCCCTTCAAGCAAAACCAGTTTGTCCTGTAAAGATTGTTGCTCCTGCAGCTTGATCTCATATTCTGCATAGGATCGCTTACTTTTATCCCGATTTTCAGCCGTCTTATCAACTAGAGACGTCCGATCAGCAACTAACCTTTCTAGTTCCCGACGGTTTTGGCTCTGACGTTCATCAAGAATACCGACTGTCGCCTCGTGTTTTGTAAGCTCTTCTTCAATCTGCTTAAGCTGCAAAGATACATTACGACAAGCTTCATCCGCCTTAGCCAACTCACTCGTTTGCTTGTCCCGCTCTGTATCAGCAACAGCCAATTTGGAACTAAATATAACCTCCTGCTCCGCAAATTGCTGGTAATCGCTGCGCGCCCCGACAAGGATTTGTTCTGCTTTGGTGAGTCGCTGTAAGAGTTGACTGACCTGACAAGCGAGCCATTCATCATGAAGCTCATTGTACTGCTTTGTCTTGACAGCACTGTCTTTGAGCGGACCCAATTGGCCTTCAATTTCACTAGTAATATCTTCAAGACGCGTCACATTACTATCTGTCTCCTCAATTTTGCGTACAGAGTCCCGCTTACGTTGTTTGTATTTCATAATACCTGCTGCTTCTTCAAAAATCAGGCGACGTTCTTCCGGCTTTGCATTTAAAATTTCGTCAATTTTATTTTGGCCGATAACCATCATGGAATCACGCCCCACACCTGTATCAGCAAAAAGTTCATGAATATCTTTCAAACGGCAAGGACTTTTATTAATAAAAAACTCGCTGTCACCCGACCGAAAAATGCGTCGTGTAATAACTACTTCAGCAAAATCAACAGGTAGAAGTCCATCACTGTTATCAAAATACAGCGAAACTTCCGCCAGCCCCAGAGCCCGTCTTGCCGAACTACCGGAAAAAATAATGTCTTCGCTTTTTGCCCCACGGAGGCTCTTCATGCTTTGTTCACCCAAAGCCCAGCGGATAGCATCAGCCACATTGCTTTTACCACTACCATTCGGTCCGACAATAGCAGTCACACCTGCCCCAAGTTCAAGGACCGTTTTCTCAGCAAAAGACTTAAAACCATAAGCCTCTAATTTGTGTAACTGCAAAAGAATCACTAACACCTTTCTAGTATAAATTTTCATGTTCAATTATTTATTCCCTATAATAAAAGAAAAACCTGCTTGCTCACGCAAACAGGTTTCCAGAGATTGTTTTACCGCGGTTCAACAATAAAACGAATCGCTGTGCGTTCCTCACCATCAATCATAATTTCGGCAAAAGCGGGAATCGCCACTAAATCGATTCCATTCGGTGCGACAAAACCGCGAGCAATAGCAATGGCCTTGATTGCTTGGTTAACCGCCCCTGCACCTACTGCTTGAACTTCAGCTGTACCTTTTTCACGTAAAACAGCAGCGAGTGCGCCTGCAACAGATTTGGGATTTGATTGTGCCGATACTTTCAGTATATCCATTACTTAACCTCCTTTGAATTCAGGGCTTTGCAAAGGCTTCTACACTAAAGTTATTCAGCACTTTTCCTAAAAATTCCTTCTTTTGCATATTTTTAACTGGAAAATTTATTTATTTTTTTTATGACATATTTCGTACTTTTATACTCTACAAGCAACTCATCTTGCTTGACTAAATCAGACATCACCGTAACACAGGCATCTGGATAATTCTTAGCCCATAAGCAAATATTGCCATTTTTTTGTCCCCGCACTTTTGACAATTGTCTTGCTGCACAATGAATTGTGACGGTTCCACAGGGATTGACTTGCTCCAGCCACGCATCCACACCTTGCCGATACAAATAAGCCTCAACAAGTTCACCAAAGGCCGGATGATAAGGACCTGCAAGCACGACAGAGGTTTTATCAAGCTCCGTCGTCGCTTGCAACCCCGTACGAATGACAGTAATATGATGATTCTCGAAAAGAGTTCGCAGCAAAGCCGTTTGCTCCACCGCTTGCTCCAATGTAAGCGGCTGATAGTGTTGACTCCGATAGAGATCAGCAAGCGGCGTATCTTCTAATACAATGACAGGATAAATTCGAACAAAATCAGGCGCCAAATCAATCGTGCCAATAGCCGTTTGTACAAGAGACAATAAGGTTTCACAAGGTAAGCCAGGCATGAGCTGAATTCCTACCTGAAAGCCTTGTTCTTTAAGCTGCCTGACAGCCAAGCGAACCTGCTCAGCCGTATGTCCGCGCCCAGCCAATTTTAACACATCATTATCAAGGGACTGTACACCTAGTTCCACAGTGGCTACGCCGTTTGATTGAAGCAACGCTAAAATAGCTGGTGTAATACAATCGGGTCGTGTTGAAACACGAATCGTTGCAATTTTTCCGGCGGCAAGCGCCTGTTTTGCTGGTTCTAATAAACGTGCTTGCTCTGTTAAAGACAAAGCCGTAAAACTGCCGCCATAGAAAGCTACCTCAATATGCCGTGATACGAAATCGAAACGTGATAACCACTCATCTATCACGCTTCGAACATACTCGGGGGTTACCACCTGTTCTTGACCGGTAATCTCATGCTGATTGCAAAATATGCATTGATGAGGACAACCATAATGAGGGATA
This sequence comes from Pelorhabdus rhamnosifermentans, assembly GCF_018835585.1. Taxonomy (NCBI): domain Bacteria; kingdom Bacillati; phylum Bacillota; class Negativicutes; order Selenomonadales; family Sporomusaceae; genus Pelorhabdus; species Pelorhabdus rhamnosifermentans. The sequence continues at coordinate 60,827 of NZ_JAHGVE010000008.1, read as the reverse complement.
AAGATAGGAATAATAGTATTTTTTTTCAAACAACACTCCCAACCTTTCGTGTGCATTAAGAAAGACGACCCCATGGCCGCCTTTCGTGTACGTAGCTATCCAGTTTATTCACAAATTACGTTCAGCGTCATTAATGCAAGTTTAGCTGCCTGCTGTTCGGCCTCTTTTTTACTTTTGCCAATACCAATGCCAAGCTCCTGATCATTCAAATGAACACTAATTTTAAACACCTTATCATGATCTGGTCCTGTCTGACTAACAACTTCATAACTAATTTTATTATCTGGTGTTCGTTGTGCAACTTCCTGCAACCACGTTTTAAAATCCTTTACATACTCACCTGTTTGGACAAGGGCCAGTTCTTTCGAAAGTAAACGCAACACCATGTCCGTTGTGACTGCAAACCCTTGATCCAAATAAACCGCTGCAATAACCGATTCTAATGTATCAGCCAAAATGGATACACGTTCTCTGCCGCCTGACAGGGCTTCGCCTTTACCAAGCAGTAAATAACGACCAAGATCAGCTTCTGCGGCTTTCTTCGCAAGCGTATGTTCACAGACAAGATTCGCTCTGGCCTTTGTTAGCTCTCCCTCCGTCAATTGCGGAAAGCGTTTAAATAGGTTCTCACTAATAATCAGATCTAAAACAGCATCACCCAAAAACTCTAACCGTTCATTGTGAATAGATCCACTGTGCCGAGCTTCATTGGCATAAGAAGTATGTGTCAGAGCCTGATGAAGCAGCAGTAACTCCTTCATTTCAACTCCAAGAAAGCGAACAAGCCTTGTAAGCTCGGCCCGCCTATGATCATCCAACATCCGTTTCATCATCAATTAAGCTTTAAATTTTTTGGCCAAAACCGTAGCATTGTGTCCACCAAACCCAAAGGAATTGGAGATTGCCACGTTCACTTCTTGCTTACGGGCCTTATTTGGTACATAGTCCAGATCCAATTCAGGATCTGGTTCATCGTAATTGATCGTTGGCGGAAGAATACTTTCTTGAATAGCTAAAACAGAAGCAATAAATTCAATTCCACCTGCTGCTCCAAGCAGATGGCCTGTCATAGATTTCGTTGAGCTAACAGCAAGCTTCTTGGCATGATCACCAAAGAGCGCCTTTATGGCGACTGTTTCATTTTTATCGTTGAGCGATGTCGATGTACCATGCGCATTAATATAATCTACTGCTGTTACATCAAGACCGGCGTCTCTAATGGCGAGTTCCATGCATTTTTTTGCCTGGGCCCCTTCAGGAGCTGGCGAGGTAATATGAAAAGCATCCGCATTAGAGCCATAACCAGCTATCTCGGCATAAATGTGGGCATTACGTGCCTGAGCATGTTCCAGTGATTCTAATATCACTACGCCACTGCCTTCACCCATAACAAAACCATCCCGTCCAAGCGTAAAAGGCCTTGATGCGGTTTCTGGTTCATCATTGCGTGTGGACAAAGCTTTCATCGAACAGAAACCAGCTACAGCTGCTGGAGAAACAGCCGCTTCGCTACCACCAGCAACCATCACATCAGCATCACCGCGTTCAATAATACGATAAGCATCTCCAATGGAATTTGTCCCTGTTGCACAAGCCGTCACAACACATTCACAGGGTCCCTGGAGACCAAAGGTAATGGACGTTTGCCCTGAAGGCATGTTAGCAATCATCATCGGCACAAAAAATGGACTAATACGATTCGGACCTCTGTCAAACAATGTTTTATATTGATCATGAAGCGTTTCAATACCACCAATGCCTGTCCCAATTATAGTACCAATCCGCTCCCGATCTTCTTTATCCAGATCTAGTTTCGAATCTTCCAAAGCCATTTTCGTTGCAGCAATAGCAAACTGCGTACAACGATCCATCCGTTTGGCTTCTTTTTTCTCAATATAGTGAGTCGCATCAAAATCTTTTACTTCCCCAGCAATTTGTGTAGCAAAATCAGTAGGGTCAAATCGGGTAATCCGCGTAATGCCCGATTTTCCAGCAATCAAAGATTGCCAAAACGCATCCTTTCCAATACCAACCGGAGAAATAACACCTAACCCTGTTACGACAACTCTCTTCTTCAAACTAATCACCTCACGTAAACTTTTACTGAATTTTTTCAGCTTCGTTGATTAATCGAGTAAATATTTCTTTGACCGAAAGAATTTCATCTATCTTATGAATGTCCTGGCCGGTAAACACCAGACCGGTCTCTACATCACCTTGCTGAGCTCGAATCAAAGCACTAATAATACAGAAACTTTGCGAGCAGTGTTTCAGGCAGGCTCCGCAAAAATCTGGCGCAGGCTGGGTACCTTCAAGTATTTTCTCAACAAAAGGATTGCGAATCGCCTGACCGGGAAGACCCACAGGGCTTTTAATCACAACCACATCTTCCGCTTTAGCTTTTAAGTAAAACTCTTTTAATGCTGGTGCCGCATTTGATTCTTCACTGGCTGCAAAGCGGCTTCCCATTTGTACACCGGCTCCGCCTAATTTCAATATTTCACAAATATCCTGTCCCGAAATAACTCCACCGGCACCGAGAGCAGGAATCTTTACGGCTTTTACAATATCCGGAAGAATCGTACGAACAGATTGATTGGTTCCTAAATGACCGCCCGCTTCCCTACCTTCAACAACAACGGCTGAAGCACCCAGTTTTTCAGAAATTTTCGCTGCTTTTACCGATGAAACCATAGGTACGATTGGCGTACCTGATTCTCTCCCCATACCAAAAACATCACGTGAAAAGCCGGCACCTGCAACAACCAGATCAATGCCTTCATCTATTGCTGTGTGTACAATACCTGCAAACTGCCGAGCAGCCACCATGATATTTATACCGATAATCCCTTTTGTTAATGATCGTGCGAGACGTATTTCATGTCTCAATTCATCAAAAGTCATACCAGAAGCTGCAATCAAGCCAATACCGCCTTCTTCAGCGACAGCTGCGGCTAATCGAGCAGTAGAAAGACGAATAGCCATCCCTCCCTGCATAATCGGGACCTTTGCTACAAGTTGACCAATTCTAAGTTCTGGAAGTCTCAACTAACAACTCCTCCGTTTCCGTGAAACATTCTCATTAAAAAATCAAGCATTTTTTAAGAAAGTCCCGCGAAAATCTTTTTCCACGGGACTTTTCTTAAAAAACTTTTCAACAAATTAAGCTTGTTTTTCTTTCTCTATGTAGTCAACAGCATCTTTTACAGTCTTGATTTTTTCAGCGATTTCATCTGGAATTTCAATATTGAATTCCTCTTCAAAAGCCATAATCAATTCAACAATATCAAGCGAGTCAGCACCCAAGTCGTCAATGAAAGTAGAGTCAATTGCTACGTCTGCTTCTTCAACGCCGAGTTGTTCAACTACGATTTCTTTTACCTTGTCAAAAGTTGTCATGTACGTCACCTCCTTCCAAAAATAACACTATATAAATTACATTACCATACCGCCATCTACATGAAGTGTCTGACCAGTAATATAACTTGAAAAATCTGAAGCAAGAAACAGCACGGCATTTCCAATATCATCTGGTTGACCGAGTCTTGCAAGTGGTATTTCGCCTGCCATAGTTTCCTTTACTGCATCAGGCAAATCTTTTGTCATGTCTGTAGCAATAAACCCAGGTGCCACAGCATTGACAGTAATATTTCGGGAAGCTAATTCCTTGGCCATAGACTTAGTAAATCCGATAACACCCGCTTTGGCAGCTGCATAATTGGATTGACCGGCATTGCCTGTGACACCTACAACAGATGTCATATTGACAATTTTGCCATAACGCTGTTTCATCATGATTTTTGCAACAGCTTTCGTGCAATAGTATACGCCTTTAAGGTTCGTATTTAGAACAGCATCCCAATCGTCTTCCTTCATACGCATTAACAAATTATCACGCGTGATGCCAGCATTATTCACAAGAATATCAATACGACCAAACTGTTCCAGCGTTTGTTTGATGAGCTCGCCCATATCGCTTGCTTTCGAAACATCGCCTTGAATAAGTATGGCTTCACCATTTAAATGCTGAATGCTCTCAAGCACTTCTTCGGCGGCTTTTACATTTCCTGCATAATTAATTACGACTTTTGCGCCTGCCTGAGCCAGTTTTAATGCTACAGCCCGGCCAATACCCCGTGAAGCTCCAGTAACAATTGCCACTTTACCGCCTAAATGCATTTTAGCGAACCTCCTTGAAATAATCAAGGCTTTTTTCGAGTGATGCCAAATCTTCCACATTAAGCGTATGAACCTCTTTAGCAATTTTCTTCGTTAATCCTGTAAGAACTTTTCCTGGACCTACTTCGATCATTTCTGTTACACCATATTCCTCTATCGTCGCGATGCAGTCTTCCCAGAGAACTGGGCTAGCGGCCTGTTTGACTAAGGAAGATTTAATTTCCTCGCTTGAGCTCAAAATTTTGCCAGTCACATTGGCTACAACAGGTATGATTGTATCAGAAATTTTCACATTGTCCAGCTCTTTTGCTAATTTTTCGGCAGCTGGTTTCATTAACGTGCTATGAAAAGGTGCACTAACAGGCAAGATAATAGCCCGTTTCGCACCAGCAGCCTTGAGTGCTTCAGCCGCTTTTTCCACACCCCTACTAGAACCTGCAATAACAATTTGTCCAGGACAATTATAATTTACAGGCTGCACAACGTCACCCGTTAGTTCAATTGTCTTACAAACTTCCTCCACACCCTCACGGTTCAAGCCTATAATAGCTGCCATACCGCCTTGACCCAAGGGAACAGCTTCTTGCATATACTGTCCGCGTTTACGAACAAGACGCACGGCATCAGCGAACGTTAAGGCTCCTGCAGCCACTAATGCACAATATTCACCTAAGCTATGTCCTGCTGTAATGACCGGCTCAATGCCCTTTTCTTTGAGCACCGCAAAACAAGCCAGACTCATCGTTAAAATAGCTGGTTGGGTATTATAGGTTTTCCGTAATTCTTCTTCCGGTCCATTGAAACACAGGTTGGTAATTGAAAATCCCAGTGCATCGTCGGCTTGCTCAAAAATCTGTTTTGCGGCTGAAAAATTGTCATAAAATTCTTTTCCCATTCCCACAGTCTGAGAACCTTGTCCTGGAAAAACGAAAGCAATTTTACCCATTATATCCTCTCCCTATTTAAAACATTGTATTTAATCGCGACATCACTTGAGGAATGCCGCCTACAATATCTTGAATAATTTGGGCAACAGGCTTAATTTCATTAACCATGCCGGCAATTTGCCCAATCATGACGGAACCATAAGTTACATCGCCTTCACGAGCCGCCGCTCGTAATTTACCTGCACCAATCCGATCAAATTCTTCATTTGTCGCACCGCTGTGTTCCATGGCTTCTAACTGCCGTGTAAGTTTATTGGCAATTACGCGCACTGGATGGCCTGTAGATAATCCTGTTACAACAGTGGAACGATCTCTTGCCTTAAGAACTGCTTGTTTATAATTCTCATGAGCCATGCATTCAGAAGATGCCACAAATCGCGTACCAATTTGCACGCCTTGTGCGCCAAGGGCCATAGCAGCCACAAGGCCACGGGCATCGCCAATACCGCCTGCTGCAATGACAGGAACAGAAATGGCATCCACTACCTGTGGTACAAGAGCCATTGTCGAAACAGAACCGACATGTCCACCACTTTCTGTGCCTTCGGCAATAATGGCCGCCACGCCGACGCGTTCTAAACGTTTGGCAAGCGCCACAGAAGCAACAACCGGAATGACTTTTGTATTAATTTCCTTTAAAGCTGGAATATATTCACCAGGATTGCCAGCCCCAGTGGTAATAACAGGCACTTTTTCATCAATCACTACTTGCATAACTTCCCTAACAAAGGGAGACATGAGCATAATATTGACACCAAAAGGTTTATTTGTCATCAATTTTGCTTTGCGGATTTCACTGCGTAAGACATCGGCAGGCATTTGTCCGGAACCGATTACTCCAAGTGCACCGGCGTTTGATACTGCAGCAGCTAATTCAGCTGTGGCCACCCAAGCCATTCCGCCCTGCATGATGGGGTATTCAATCTGCAGTAATTCACAGATGTCCGTTTTACCCAATAGTATGATCCCCCTTGTTCCATTTTATTACTGCTGAGGCCCAGGTAAGTCCTGCGCCAAATCCGACAAGAACAACTACATTACCTTGTTTAATTGCACCCGAATGAAATGCTTCATCAAGAGCAATAGGAATCGAAGCAGCCGATGTATTTCCATATTTATCAAGATTAATTACAACTTTCTCTAGCGGCACTTTAAGACGTTTGGCAGCCGATTGAATAATACGAATATTGGCCTGATGAGGCACAAGAACATCGACATCACTCCGCGTGAGTCCTGCCCTTTCCAACGCCTTCAGTGCTGCTGAGCCCATAATCTTAATAGCAAACTTAAACACTTCATTGCCACTCATCGACACATAATGCTGTCTTTGGTCAACAGTTGAATGACTGGCTGGTATACGTGAACCACCAGCAGGCAACTTTAACAGCTCACCACCATGACCGTCAGCACCTAACTCACTGCCAAGCAACCCATAGCCTTCCTCTACTTCACCGAGCACTGCGGCTCCGGCACCATCACCAAACAGAACACACGTATTGCGATCAGTCCAGTCTAAGATACGCGACAACGTTTCAGCGCCAATAACAAGAACTTTCTTGTATAACCCTGATTGAATAAATTGTGAACCTGTAATAAAACCATAAACAAAGCCGGAACAACCTGCTGTAAGATCAAAAGCAGCAGCATGCTTTGCCCCGATTCTCTCTTGCACTAAACAAGCTGTCGAAGGAAAAGACATATCAGGCGTCGCTGTAGCAACAATAACCAAATCAATCTCTTCAGCTGCAACGCCTGCATCATTCAGGGCCTTTTGAGCCGCAAATACAGCCATATCTGATGTGGCTTCACCATCAGCTGCAATTCTTCTCGATTTAATTCCGGTTCGTTCCACAATCCACTCATCATTTGTATTGACAAGTTTTTCTAAATCTTTATTTGTCATTTCATGCTCAGGAACATAAGAACCTATTCCAATAATACCGACTGACTTATTCTTCATCATGCGTACAAGCACCCTCTTTCGCAAGGCTTTCGCGGATATGTTCTACCACTTTCTTTTCTGAAAATTCATGGGCTACACGAATTGCATTTTTAATTGCCCTAGCTTTCGAACTTCCGTGACAAATAATAAATCCACCATTTACACCTAGCAAAGGAGCACCGCCGTATTCTGCATAATCCATTTTCTTTTTCAGTTTTTTTAAAGCTGGCAGAATCATTAAAGAAGCGATTTTTGTTAATAATCCACTGGCTTTAATTGCTTCTTTAATTAATTGCAAAATAGTTTTAGCAAAACCTTCGCCTACTTTGAGCACCACATTGCCGACAAAACCATCACAAACAACGACATCCACATTACCACGGAACACATCACGACCCTCAACATTGCCAATAAACCGAATGGTTTTTAATTGTTGTAATAAGGGATACGTCGCAAGTGTTAATTCATTTCCCTTTGTTTCTTCTTCACCAATATTTAATAGTCCTACTCCAGGGTCTTTTATATTTAACACATATTCTGTATAAATAGAGCCCATAATCGCACTCTGCACTAAATGTTTTGGTTTACTGTCCACATTAGCACCCGAATCAAGCAATACCGTCGTACCTGTATGATTCGGAATCGGTGTAGCGATAGAAGGACGTTCAATTCCCTGAATTCGCCCCAGACCAAATAAGGCCGCAGCAACTGCTGCACCTGTACTTCCTGCAGAAATAACGACATCACAAGTGCCATCTTTTACAAGCTTTGTCGCCACAACGACAGACGCATCTTTCTTTTTACGTACTGCCGCGCCAGGATGGTCATGCATCGTAATCACTTCGCTAGCATGATGAACAGTAATCGCACCGTTTGGACTTACACCCTGTTTCTTTAGTTCCTGCTCAATTAGCTCTTGATCACCAACCAACACGATTTCACAAGATACTACTTTTAAAGCTTCAATAGCTCCTAATATGATTTCTCGAGGCGCAAAATCGCCTCCCATGGCATCAATCGCAACCTTCATTAATAATCTCCCTTCATTGCCCGAAACTAACCATCTTGCGTTGGAGGTTATGAACGATCAAGTGAAACCATGATAAACTTCGCTCGAAATACCTCTTGATTTTCAATCCGCGTTTTTACCCATACAAAATACTTATTGCCGCGTTTTTTTACAATTTCGGCCTTAGCGATTAATCGATCGCCAATATGTATGGGAATTTTATATTTGATATTCGCCACACCTGTCACTGCAACGGGTGCATCAATGACAGCCAAGGCGAGTGAATTTGCTTGGGCATAAATAAAATGGCCTCTTGCCACGCGCGTTTTTTCAAATACCATTTCATCCGTTACATTCATTAGCGAAATGCCTGTTTTTCCCAATTCCAAATCAATGAGTTCACCAACAACTTCTGCGCTGCCAATCGATTTGATCTTTTCTTGGGCCGAATGGGCCATCTGCTTAATACGTTCACGCAACTCTGGTATACCCAGTTCCATCCGATCTAATCGAATCGTCTGTACACTGACAGATAATAGCTGCGCCAGTTCCTCATCTTTAAGAAATGGGCTGTGATCCAGTTCATCTTTCAGCCTCAATTGCCGTATTTTTTTTTTCATTCCTGCCATAGAATCACCTAATAACTTTATCAACAACTTTTATTACCTGTTACTAATATAAATTATAACTAGAGTAGTACAAAAAAGCAAGCAAAAACAACTACGCAAAAAAATGAACAAGACAAAGGTTAGCTGCCTTTTATCTTGCTCATCACAAAAAATATTATTCAGCTGTTACAACTGCTTTTCCGTTATAAAAACCACACTCTGGACATACGCGGTGAGGCATTTTCGGTTGATGACACTGCGGGCACTCAATCAGTTGGGGAACAGTAAGTTTCCAATTCGCACGACGCGCATCACGACGAGCTTTGGACATTTTACGTTTTGGAACTGCCATGAAATATACACCTCCTCATTAGGGTTAACTATTTTCTTGTATAAGCTGACTTAAAACTGCTAGACGAGGATCTACAGTTGTCAGAGTACAATTACATCTTGTTTTGTTACGATTAACACCACATATCGGGCACAAGCCCAAACAGTCTTCACTGCAAAGTGGCTGAAGCGGCTCATTTAATAATAGATGTTCGCGTACAATCTCATCTAACTTGATTGCATCGCCCTCATAAGTCAAAAAGTCATCTTTTGATTGCTCTGAACTTAAGAGCAGATCTTGTTCCCGAAAGCACTCATCAAATGCAATTTTCTCTTTCCGTTGAAAAGCTTCAAGGCAACGATTACACTCATAGTGACTACAAGCTTCGATAGTTCCCTCAACTAATAAACTGTCACCTAAGTTGATAACACTACCTGTCACAATCATTTCACCTTCGTAAGGAGACTCATCACCCAAATCTAATTGATCTGCTGTGATAGTAAATCGAAAAGATTGCTTTTGACCTAATTCTTTTTTCACTTGCAGTACAGAAATAAGCAACACGCTCACCTCAACATTTTTATATTATAGCCAGAGCGAAAAGTTTTGTCAAGTAAAAAGGCTTGACTGTCTTATTTTTTTAAGGGATTACAAATTTCATTCGTATCACGCGCAATCATTAATTCTTCATTTGTTGGAATAAGCAGCACTTGTACTTTTGCATTTTGGGCACTGAGATTGGTTTCTTTACCACGAACTTGATTTTTTTCATGATCAATAAAAACGCCCAAGAATTCAAGGTTTTCACAAATTTTCTCACGCATTGTTGCCGAATTTTCACCGAGTCCCGCTGTAAAGACAATGACATCAACGCCACCCATTGCTGCTGCATAGGATCCGATGTATTTCCGTACTTTATAAGCAAAAATGTCCAGTGCCAAACCAGCCCGTTCATTGCCTTCATGATAAGCTTCTTCAATATCACGGAAATCACTGGATACGCCGGAAATTCCCAGCACCCCGGATTTTTTATTTAAATAACTATCAACCTCGTCGCCTGTCATATGGGCTTTTTTCATTAAAAAGGGAATAATGGCTGGATCAATAACGCCGCTACGCGTTCCCATCACTAATCCTTCTAGTGGCGTAAAGCCCATACTTGTATCCATACATTTACCATTTTTTACAGCAGCAACACTGGAACCATTACCTAAATGGCAAGTGATCATTTTGAGTTCACTCATCGGCTTGCCAAGCATAGCAGCTGCACGCTGTGAAACAAACTTGTGTGACGTACCATGGAATCCATACCGACGTAGACCATATTTAATATAGGCATCATAAGGCAGACCATAAAGGAAACTATATTTTGGCATCGTTTGATGAAAAGCCGTATCAAAGACAGCCACATGAGGTACATTAGGCATTACTTCTTTACAAGCATTAATACCTGCAATATTTGGCGGATTATGTAATGGCGCCATATCAATGCATTCTTCAATGCCATGCATAACATCAGGCGTAATCAGAACAGAGGCCGAGAATTTTTCACCGCCGTGAACGACACGATGTCCAACAGCTCCAATTTCATCCATACTTTTAATGACACCATAATCAGGATTGACAAAGGCACCCAGAACAAGCTTAATGCCCACTGTATGAGTCGGCATATCTGTCTTAATAACAACTTTATCATGACCAGTTGGCTGATGGGTAAGCACGGATCCTTCCATGCCAATTCTTTCGACAAGTCCTTTGGCTACAACTGATTCGTCTTTCATATCAACCAATTGATATTTAATCGACGAGCTTCCACAATTTACAACTAATATTTTCATGAAAATCCTCCTTAAAAATAATACACATAAAACATAATTTAGAACCTAACTATATATTCTTCGACATAAAAGGAATTTTTCCTTTTCCCGTTAGCTTTACTTTTTACAGCAGTCAGTATAATTTCTTCTCTTTCATCTGTTATAATAGACATACCCTATTTAGAGAAAAGGAGGCCCCGTTTATATGGGAGCTGTCGGTATTATTGTTGAATATAATCCCTTTCATTACGGTCACGAATTTCACATCAAAGAAGCTCGGCGTTTATCTCAGCAAGAAGACGTCATTGCTGTCATGAGCGGTTCTTTCGTTCAACGGGGTGAGCCGGCTATTATTGACAAGTGGTATCGTGCCCATATGGCCATTGCCTCAGGAGTCGACTTGGTCTTAGAACTCCCAATCGTTTTTTCCTTGCGCAGTGCGCAATATTTTTCAGCAGGTGCCATTAAGTTGCTGCAAGCACTCGGCTGCGTTAGTCACATCTGTTTCGGCGCTGAAGAAACGCAGCTAACAAAGCTCATGCAAGCTGCCCAGTTGACAAATAAACCAGAGACAATTGCCAGTCTTAAATTAAGAATGCGCCAAACAGGTCGATCCTATGCCTCCATCTTAACTGAAATGATTCAATCGGTTACAGGAGCCAAACTGTCACCAAATAATATTTTAGCTATTGAATATTTACGTGCTCTTCATGATTTTGCGCCACAGTTAGCGCCACTCTTAGTCAATCGCCAAGGTGCTGCCTATCATGATAAAACGCTTTCCAAGCCTTGTGCCAGTGCCACAGCCATTCGTAAAGCCATCGTCGATGAAGTCCCGTTTTCTTCTATCAAAGCAGCCATGCCTGTAGCTACTTTTGACTTACTTCAACAAGGCTTACAGCATCAACAAGGCCCTGCCACACTCAATGCCTTGGCCAAACCTATTGTAACGTCACTCCGCCAATGTTCCTTAGATGAACTTGCGCTGCAAGCTGAAATGATCGAAGGTATTCATCATAAAATAAAACGCGCTGCCCTTGCTGCAACAGACTGGAACTCCCTGCTGGCAGGTATTGTATCGAAGCGCTATGCGCCAGCAAAAATTAAGCGCATTTTATTATACACCCTCCTGCACGTAACTAATAAAGAACTTCTGGCCTTTGATGAAAGTGGACCCTTATACGCAAGAGTGCTCGCTTTTAACGAACGTGGACGGGCACTACTAAAAAAAATGGAGCAATCAAGTTCACTACCGGCTATTGTAAAAACGGCCCATTTTTTAAACAGCCACTCCCTTGATAAGCCCCAATCTCCCCTCGAAAAAATGTTAGCCTTAGATATCCACGCAAGTAATTTACACGGATTATGTCTTCCTACAAATCATTGGCAACCAGGAAATCAAGATTTTATACGATCTCCCTTATATATCCATTAAGGTGACCTTACTTATCAACAAGTAATTCTTTGATTTGATCCACTGCCGCTTGTGCCGCTTTTTCACCTGCTACAATACATTCATTGGCAGCTTCAAAATCACTAGGTGGAATATGCGACAGCTCCGGGCGAATGACCAAATTGCAATGTTGCTGCCTGTGTTTAAAAATTTCTCGTTCCATCATATCAATAGATTGTAAGATAACATCAAACATATTCGTCAAACTACAGACGCTATTGGAATGAACAAGATCGACAGCAATGACAATATCGGCTCCCATTTGCTTGACGACATCAATGGGCGTCGGATTTAGCACGGCTCCGTCTACAAATAAGCGACTTCCAAGCACATAGGGGACAAAAATACCAGGTATGGAAATGCTGGCTCGCACAGCGTCAGCAATATCACCTGTCTTGAAAATTTCTTCCCGACAGTTCGTAAGGTCTGTCGCGACAACAGCTAGTGGGATTTTCAGTTGTTCAAAAGACTGGCGTTTGGTCAGTACACGTACTATTTCAAGCAATTTATCACCAGCCACAATACCTAGTTTGGGAACAACGAAATCCAGCCAGTAACTGCGATTCAAATGCCTGCTAAGCTTGGCCATCATATCAAGGTCCATACCCGAACAAAATAACGCACCAATTAAACTGCCAATGCTACAACCCGCGATCATATCAATGGGTACCTTTTCTCGCACCAAAACTTTCAATACACCAATATGGGCAAGCCCCCTCAGTCCACCGGAACCCAGCGCTAAACCAACTTTCGCCTTCATGACTACCTACCCCTCCTGTTTAACACTTCACTGTCAGCTTTTAGTTATATCCAATCCAGGCTATCAATATATATATATTACATGCCTGGTTCAGATAGAGGAGGGATTTTTTCATGAAGTTATTGCCCTATTTAGTGGCATTCTCCGCTTGTTTTATGACTATTGCCATGGTGGAATATCCGAAGGATACCTTTGACTCCGCTGTCATGGGCCTTAATTTATGGTGGAATGTCGTATTTCCCGCACTCCTTCCCTTTTTTATCTTATCTGAAATCCTCATGGGACTGGGTATTGTTCATTTCATCGGCGTGCTACTCGAACCGCTGATGCGCCCCCTCTTTAATGTTCCAGGAATTGGAGCTTTTGCAATAATTACGAATTGGTACTAATGAATTTCAGCAATATGAGGAGGATATTTATATGAAGGAAAATGAAAATACTTCACATTTGCCATGGACAAGCATTATCGTGAAGGGGCAGAAATCATTGACGTTGCTATAGCCATTACGCAGTCGTGTGGGCTGTATAGTAAAAAAGCATATGAGATAGTCGTTATGATATTTAAAACTTCCAGCAAAATAGTTGGAGGCTTCTTGCTGCAGGCAGGAATATTATCTCAGACGCAGTATTTTATAACTAAGGTAAAAAAACATTATAGAAAAGAAGGTCTAAGATATGGCAAACGAAACTATTGTTCAGTGCGCAATATGCAAGCAACCACAAAAAGTGGACATTCAAAATTTGAACCACATAATTGAAGAGAACAATAATAAACATAACGATAAATTTCCTGCTATTACTGCTCTCAAGGCAGACTGTGAATTTATTTGCGCTGATTGTGTTAATACCGAAGAATATCGCAATAATTATTTTTACGCTAAAGATAAACCGCATGTTGCGTTAACAGAAAAATCAAAAGTAGTATAACAATTTTTATCTTTTAATCTCAATCTTTATCTTCGCTTGTTTCACGCCGTTGGTCAACACACCAACGGCTTTTCTTATGCGTTCTAGCGTTTGCTCGGATTGAAATAGTACCACCTCTTATGTCTTTACCTTGGCTTCATATATTGATACGATCTAACACTTAAATTTTCCATCAAAATAGTTGAAGGTCTAAAAAACATTTTTCTACCTTATTAATATTTTTCTCTTACCATAAAATCATCGGCATTTTGATCAAGATATATTTAAATTGATAAAATAATATGTTTTTTTAGAGAAAACAATGTATAATGTCATAATATAGTAAAATTTCCGAGGTGATGTTATGTTATTTAATTCATACGAATTTATTTTTGTCTTTTTACCAATTGCATTATTAGTTTATTTCATGTTAGCAAAATTTAAATTGACCAAACTTGCGACAGTTTCACTTGTTATTGCTTCGTTAGTGTTCTATTCATATTGGGACATAAGATATTTACCGCTAATACTGGGTTCAATAGCATTTAACTATACGATTGGTTCCTTTATAGAAAAAACACGAAATAAACATTTACTCGCTTTTGCTATTTTAGCAAATTTATTTTTATTAGGTTACTTTAAATACGCTGCCTTCTTCATGCAGTCTTTTAATGATATACTTGGCACTTCACTTTTTATTCCCAAAATAACGTTACCCCTAGGTATCTCATTTTTTACTTTTACCCAAATTGCTTATTTAGTAGATGCTTATCGTGGTGAAACTCAAAAATATAGTTTACTTACATATAGCCTGTTTGTAACGGTATTTCCTCACCTAATAGCTGGGCCTATTTTATATCATAAAGATATGATACCGCAGTTCTCTAAGTTGAAAAATTTTGTTTTTTCACAAAAGAATATGGCATTAGGAATATCTATGTTTAGTATGGGTTTATTTAAAAAAGTTATAATTGCGGACCAATTGGCACCGTGGGTTAACGTCGTATTTAATAATGCCGATAAGGTAAGTTTTATTGAGGCATGGACTGGAGCAATAGGATATACTTTGCAATTATACTTTGACTTTTCCGGTTACTCTGAAATGGCTATTGGGTTGGGACTCATGTTTAATCTTTCGCTACCAATTAATTTTAATTCGCCGTATAAAGCGACATCGATTATTGATTTTTGGCGTAGATGGCATATTACTTTATCTGCATTTCTAAAAAACTACTTGTATATACCTCTAGGAGGTAACAGAAATGGTGAAATAAATCGAATTCGCAACCTATTACTAACTATGCTACTTGGCGGATTATGGCATGGGGCAGGCTGGACTTTTGTTATATGGGGAGGGCTGCATGGCTGTTACTTGGTAATAAATCACCTGTGGATAAGAGCAGGATATTCTTTACCGAAATTGTTGGCATGGTTATTTACTTTTATTAGTGTAGTCATTGCTTGGGTATTCTTTCGATCCAGTACTGTTTCAAACGCTTTACAGATAACAGCTACAATGTTAGGAGCTCAAGGAGTTACTTTCCCATTTAAATATGAAATAAAACTTACTATCCTCAAAAATTTCGGTGTTCACTTTGCAAATCTTCCGTATTTAGTTTCAGGGTCAATGGAAATTGTTATTATCGCAGTTATTTTGATATTTGCCATTACAATAGAAGATAGTCAAAGAGTATTACGCAATTTCAAACCATCAATTGCGTGGCTAATTTTAATTAGCACATTTTGTTTAGCAGCTTTGACTAAATTGAATAACGTTTCTGAATTTCTTTACTTTCAATTTTAAGGAGAAATATATGAGTACTTATAAGCAATTCAATATAAAATTTGTTTTTGTTATCATTTTAGGAGCAATAGTTATTATACTAACAAATTATATCGTTGATCCTTACAACATATTTCACACAAAAATTTTACCAAAACAATTTCAAGAAAATGACAGATTTAATAAAGCGGAGTTTTTAAAGTATAATATGAATCGATATAATTCATACATGTTTGGATCATCGAGAATAGGTACTACCGAACCGGCTTTTATCGAAAAGTATATTCCAGAAGCAAAATTCTATAATTATTACGTCTCAGGAGGAACGATGTATGATAATTTGGAGAATATAAAGTCTATTCTTAGCAACGGAGGAACTATTAAAAACATCTATTTACAAGTTGATATTTTAGAAATGTTAACAACATATAAATATAACCCAGATAATTACTTACTTCGTTATGCTCCTCAGGTAATAAATACTAGTCTTCTTAAATATAAGGTTAGCTATCTTACCATATTTCCCTATGAAAGTATAATTGGTAAAATAAAGCAGAATGTTCAAGACGATTTTAATTATGCCCGAGTAGATTATACCACTGGTTGTTGGCATCAAGAATCAAAAGAAAATGCACTAATTAAAGGCCCTGCTAGTTATGTAGAACATGAACTTTCTTTTCATAAAGCTATGCACCGTGATGTCAAAGATGAACATTTGAAAGAAAACCTAAACGACGTTATGCAAATAGTAAATATCTGTAAACAAAATAATATCAATCTCATAATTTTTACTACTCCACACAATCATAGAATGATAGACTCGATAGATATTGATGATTATTTAAAAGTTTTACAGTCACTAGGGAGCATTGTCGATTATTGGGATTTTTCAGGATATAATTCAATAACTAACGATGATACCAATTATTATGAGACAAGTCATTACCGCCCAAAGATTGGTCAAATTATAGCTGCAAAGATATTTAATGATAATAGCAAAACATTGCCAATTGATTTTGGAACTTTTGTGACACATGAAAGCCTTAACTATCATATAGAAAAAAGAAGGGTAGAAATATTAAATCATGATAAAGATAATTCATCTATAAAAAATTAGTTATAACTTATATTACATTCTATAGACATAGAAAAATTACTGCAATAAAAAAAGTCCCCCAACCGGAATAAACCGATTGAGGGACTTTTAAACTGGTCGAAATCGACGGGTTTAGAATGTGGCAATTTTTGATTCGATTTCGGACTTTATTTTATTTATCTCTTTTGATACAAAATACTCAAAAACTGTGATACCAGCAAGTTTAGCGTCAATCAATACACACTCCCAAAAATCTTTACTGTGACGTGAAACCATAAGTTCATGTTTGTAGGCATCTACTTTGCCAATTGCCGTCTGAATTACTGTAGTGATCTGTGAATAAATGTCCGTTAGTACTGTGCTGGAAGTAAGGTCTGAATTTGCTACGCTGGTAGACAATCCAGAGAGTGCAGTTTCAGCAGCCGCTTTAATTGTTTTCCAATCATCGGAAACTGTAGTCGTAGTATTCGATTCTGCGGCTGTGATAGCACTAGCTATCGTTTGCTCGACGGTATTAATCGCGGTTGCGACCAATGTAATTACTCCCTCCACTGTAGCCCCTTCTGTAACCGTCAATTCAGCTTTTCCACTGTTATAGCCAACTAACGCAGCTACAAATTTATAAGCACCATCCGCAAGTCCTGCCACCGAAACTAAGCCGTTTACATCTGTCAACGTTGTGGTTGTGCCAATTCCACTAATTTCATAGCTGATTGCTACCCCTTGTAAAGCTACGCCTTCGCTATTTTTTACAGTAATATTTACATTTCCCATTTTATCGTCTCCTTTAATTTTTTTTATAATCCAACGCATTATGCGCGTGAAAATTGATATAGATTGGTTTTCGACTATACTAATAATCGCCGCCTTTACAGCTTCAATTTCAGCTTGTACGGGTGGCGATTCAGCTAATTTTATTAAATAAGGTGAAATTTGTCTCCCTATTTCGGGAATGTTCATCAGCTACCTCCTTATATTTTTACGGTCAGAGTAGCTTTCGTATTGCCGTGATTATCTTTAGACAACGAAACGCCTGTATTTTTGTTGATACTTAAATCTAACGTTGCAATGGTATTGTTGTCAGTATCATGGTCAATCTCTATTGACGTGTTTGCATTAATTTGATGGATTAAGTCGATTTCTCCATATATTTCGTTAGGCATTAAGATGCACCAATCTAGCAATCGGAATAATATTATCCATCAATATAAGAGGCGTAACATCATCAGCAGGAATACCAGAAATAAAGTCTGGCCTATCGGCACGAATAATACGAGTATCATCTTCCGAACAATCTCCAGTAGCCTCACCATCACCATTTGTCTCTATGCCTGCAATTGTATATAGGAATCCGTTAAATAATGCCCGATAGCCATATTCGCGGCCTGACAGTTCTTGAAACTTAGCTCTGACAGCCTCCATGCTCGAAACATCAAGCTCATACACTCGAACAATTTCAGCAGGATATTTATTTACATCAGATTCAACAAACCCGTTGGCTATAGCTTCACGAAAATGGTCATCAACAATAATGCCACAGTGCGAAGGAACAAATCCTTCTTTCACCGTGGCTTTAAATTCTTCAACTCGTTCTATTGTTTCGCTTACAAATCCGCTACCGTGGACGAAGACAATCTTAATTGTTCCTGTACTCATATTCAGGCTCCTTTCGATAGATAATCAGTTACACCTCTAGCGATTGCCCTAGCAAACTGATCTTGCATTGTAGAATCGCTTAACAATTTCTCATCATCTGCATTGCTAATGAAAGCCGTTTCAACTAGGCAGGCAACCATATTCGTGTTAGTCAGCACATACAGCCCGTTAACGTGTGGTGTAGCGATTTTTAAGCCACGGTCAATAGTCTTAATCGAATTGACTATCTGAGCATCAATGCAGTTTGCAAGCTTATCGCCTTCATCAGAACCAGCACATGCCCAGCATTCAGTTCCTTTTGCTGAATCGTCAGCTGCACTATTACAGTGAATTGATATGAATAAATCCGCAGACCAATTATTTGCTGCTGAACATATTTCTTCTAACGAATCACTTTGCATTACCTGCGTTTCGTATCCAATTCGCTTTAGGTACTTTGATACTAGATTACCAATAGAAAAGGCTACGTCACTTTCACGTAGCCCTGTAACGGAATTAACCGCCCCCGGATCCGGTTCTCCATTTGGTGCATGTCCTTGATTTATGAAAATTTTCGCCATTTTCTATCCCTCCAATTTATCCAGCCTATGATGAGCAGACTTTGAACTTTGCTCAACAACTATCAGGCGTTTGTCAATTCCTTGTTGATCAAGTTTCATACTATCAAGCATTTTTTTAAACTCTTTAACCGAATCATTTAGTGCGTTAATTGCTGTTTGCAATGGATTAACAACTATGTATTTTGTAATTCCTGCGACAACACCAGCAACAAAGGTAATAATCGCAATAGTGGCTACAATATTAGTTAATATTTCACTCACGCCTCGCCCTCCCCTAGACATAAAAAATAGACGCTTACGCGCCTAATTAAACTAATTTAACTTGTAATGTTCCTGTGGTTGTCGTTGCTGCTCTTGCATATCCAACAATATCACCAGAAACTCTTTTTACAGCGATACCTGAACTATTGAGTTCCAACGGATCATTAAAAGCAATGTTCGACGTAGAACCATCAGCACTAATAGGAACAAAGCCGCCATCCTGAACAATTCCGAAATCACCGATTGCCATATTATCTAACGCTACGCCATACAGATTATTGCCAAATGACCAGGCTTTTACACCCGCCATGTCAGATGCCGAATCAAGTGTCAATAATGTTCCCCGTGTGATAGCCGACATGCTTGTATTTTTACAATAGGCATGAATTGACGGGTCAGCTATGCCCCATTTACCACCGTATAAATCTCCAAATACCCCTGTAGAAAATGGGACTTCGATGTTGTCAGTATATGTGGCGAGTATTCGCTCTATTTTATTACCACGAAGCTGAAATTCCCAACTAGGTTCCACATATGACAATTGTCCACCATAATCCTTGTAGTATCTAAGTTTTAGATATTCAGCTCGGCAACCTTCTGCAATAAATTTATCTTTACCATAACTTAATAAATCGCCTACTTGGATATATCTTGATATGCAGTTATACAATTCAAAACTACAGCCATCGCCTAAATAATGTGTATTTGAATTATGCGCCCATAAAGTTCCGTTTGTGCGAACACCCCTTGCAATGACGTGCTGATTTTGTCTTAACCCGCATGCAAGAGCATTTTGATAATTCTCGTTTGATGCGGGGTTTTCATTGATTAGATCACAATCAATAACTTCAATTGTTCCGTTTAATTGATCACCATCAATATGTACAGGGCATTTACAATTATTAGAAATAATTGTCATATTTCTAAGCGAAGCACGATTAATTTCAGATCCATAATACACAGGGTCAAAAGTAGCATATACTGCATTATAGTTCGACATTCTACGCACTATTTGTACGCCCGAACGCGATTGACCAATTATATCTACATAGTTTTTCATACCAGTATAATTACGTCCATCGCTTGACACATCATAAGTACCATTTAAAACTCGTAATACAACCTTTGAAAGCGAAGTACCACTTACTGTGTCTAAAGCTGTATTTATATCTGTGAAATCGCAATCTGTTCCAATAGTACCGCCAACCTTTACAACCTTTTCAGTCCGCGTTATTGTAAAAGATTGAAGCTTATCAATTGCATTTTGTACTTGATGGTGTGGACTATACAAATCAGTTCCATTTCTACCTAGTAACGTTGATTTATTAAATGACAATGATTCGTTCCAAGGATAAGCCTTGGTTCCTTTATAAACTTGTATATCAGCCTCACCAATACTAACTTTATCAATGGGTATCTCCATAATAAGATACTCATAATTAGATAAAGTAAATGATACAGGTGCAGCTAAATCATGAAACCCCCAACTTGTTCCTGGAAAAGCAGCGCGAAGATACTTCACAGTTACATTCTGACCTTGTATTTCAATTCCATTCTCAACTACTTGTACGCTTTTAGGAGTAATTTGCTCGTTTACGTTGGCGTATCTCGATTGTAAGAAACCAGCGTTGCTATATAATAAAACAAATACATCTGGAAGCAAGTTTATTTCTTGCCAAAAATATGTTTTCGTTCCTTTATATAAATTAATAGAGCTTCCTGAACAGTCTGCCATAATATAATCATATTCACCAGTTAATGCAATTGATGCTGTGCTAGCAACACCATTTACTAATGGCATTTCGATAAATGAACCATCACGCTTTTTATAGCGCATTCCAGCAATAGTTAATATGCTAGTGTTACTGTCAAACTTTATATTTCCTTTATTAATAATTATATCGCCAATAGCCATCACATCATCATTTATTGCTCCCGGGAATATACTAACTGTTTTAATTGATTTATCAGCAACAGGTGGTATCCATAATGATTTTTGCCAACTACCTGCACCAGGCGCACCCTGCTTAATCCAAATTCCATTTGAAGTACTGATAATGGCAGTTCCAGCAGAAATTACGCCCGTTCCAGTAACTAACATGGTTCCCGGGGTATTTCCTCCACCTAATGCAGTATCAGTAATAGTAATTATGTTTGTACTTGATGTGGCAGTAAATAGGGTATTAATCGTAGTGTTAGCATTCATCACAGCCGTTAAGTTTGTCGCTGATGTAGTTGTATCAGAACCTACAACAAATTGATTTCCTACGGCACTAGAAGCTACAGCCGTAAAAGTAATTCCATCAAATGCTACTGTGTCGCCAGCTACAAAATTAGATGAGATAGTATAAGAGTTTTTTCCTGCTACATACTTGTCTGCATAAATTAGTGCTTTAATTCCTGCGGCATGTGCTAAATCAGCATTCATCAATGCACAAGTTGCAAAATTTAAGTCGGATTGTGCTTGTGCTGCAAGATTAGCGGCATTTGCAGACGAAGCGGCTGTTACTTGGCTTTCCGCTGCTTGATTGGCATAAATTAGAGCGTTACTTTCAGAAGTTTTAGAATTAGTCTCGCTAATTTTAGAGTTAGTCTCAGATGTTTTTGCTGCTGTTGCTGATGCTGCCGCTGCTTGTTGTGAAGCCAATGCAGCAGCCGTTACATCTTCGCCAGTAACTGTAATTACTACGGTGTCGCTCATATTTTTGTTACCTCCGGTTCAACTTCAATATTTAAACTACATAGTTTTTTTATTGTATTTGTCGTAGTTGCTAAAAAAATATCAGAAACATAATTTGTAACATCGTCGCTCGTTTTTCCCCATGCAGGGATAGCAGAAGTTTGTTCGTGGGTTAAATTTATTTTAATTTGAGAAGTAGATGGTAATAATGCTGTTGTTACAGTTACCACGGGATTGGTATCTTGTGGAGTAGCTTTTATTTGCATATAAGCAGCACTGTAAATTGATAAATCATATAATGAGCCATTTGAATATTGGATAGTCAACAACTTATCCCAATCTTCACCTTGCTTGATTGTTAATGTTGCATCTGCCATATACTGCCTCCTCCCATATAATAATTATCTATTTTAAAATATTCTTTGACCGCCTGCAGCTGGGGCAGTAAATGCAATTTCTCTACGATTTCCATCACCATCATTCCATGAAAATGATAAATAGTCGCTGTTCCCATACAATGTAAGTTGATAATTATTGAGATTAACGGTTCCCGGAGTACAACCAAGTTTTGTTGTTCCTGTAAATGATGGATTTTCTGTTGGTGCTGCTCCAATATCGCTAGGTAACAGTGTATCATTTCCTCCGATACCATGAGTTGATTTATGCGCTAAAGGGGGTCTAGAATCGGTCAGTCTAGGGTCTGTGGTAACAACAGGTTCAGCCCCGTTAATTGTCGGGTTTCCTGTTATTGTAGGACTAACCAAAGGAGCTTTAGCAGCGATTAAGTTTGTTATGGTAGTTGCAAAATTTGGGTCATCCCCTAAAGCTGTAGCTAACTCGTTTAAAGTATCCAGTGTAGCGGGGGCAGAGTTGACCAAGGCAGCAATTTTATCATTTAATTGCTGTAATGTTGTCGGTTGCTTGTTTTCTGTAGCGTCAGGCAAATTATCAATTTTATTATTATGCATATCAATATCAGTATAATAATTTTTCCCAGCCAAATAATCACCTTCTTATGTTAAATATGCTGAACCAGCCAATGCAGTTGAAAAAGTAATAGTCAAAGCATTTAGTGAAGTGTAGCTTATAGTCCCTTCAATAGAATTGCCACTCGTATCAATGCATGAAACATAAGGACGCTTATTCAAATTGTGAGTAATCGTCCATACGGTGCTTGCAGTAGATTGAGTAAATGTATAACTGTTTGTGCTACCTTTGCCGTTGTTAGTCAGCGTATGAGTATAGGGCGTAACTTCATCCAACGTTTGCTCTTTTTGACCAAACACATTAAATGAAGTCAATTTTACATATATTGTTTGACCTATATTTACATCAACAAATTGATATTTAAATACTGCATCGTTTAACCTCGCAAATTTTGAATTTATGGCATGTGAAGCAATCGAAGTACCGTAAATACCGCGGACAAGGTAAGTCAAATTATATTTGCTAGCAGCTGTCAAATTAGCCGTTTCATAAGCGACTAATTCACCATCAACGTAACAAATTGTATTGTAATTTGTTGCATCATCCTGAGTACCGCTAGATAACTGACCGTTAGATTCAGTTAAATCTACGGCAAGCGTGTTCGTAGTGTCAGGACTTGTACCAGTTGGTAATGCAGTAGATAGTATTCCAGTTGGCGCAGGAGCCGTTATTTGTCCGACACGCTTATATGTGTTACCGTCTGCGCTAACCCAAACATTACAGCCGCCCCAATATTTATTATTGCTACTAGCCGCCACCCAAGCAACTAAATTCCCACCTGTTAACTGTGGAGGCGGATCAAATATAATTGGTGCGTTAACACTGCCAGGATCAGCATTATAATCTACAGTCGTTCTAGTTGCTGATTGTGTTTCATATTCCGGCGCAGAGCATACGCCGCTTAGATTATCTTCTAAAGTAACTTCGAGTGTGTAATCTGTTCCACTTTCTTTAATTGAAACTACTCGTAGTGCCGTAATTCCAAGGCCTGCTAATTCGAGCGTCAAAGTAACCGGGTCCATTGGTTCAAGCAAAATAAATTCTTGCCCTAACTTTATAACATGTTGATTGCGAATATAAAGCTGTTTTTGTTTAATTACTTCTGCTACAGCTTGCGCCACCGCCTTACTTGTAATTTCGTGATGAGTTTTAGTTGACATTTGCAAAACTCCGTTTAAATCAGCGTCGCCTAAATCTGTAGCGTATACAACGTCCGTATTATAATCGTTATCTCGATCTAAATATTCAAGCGGAACGCAGTTATAAACATCAGCTTGCGAAGTTCTAGTTGTAACAATTGAATCATCTTCTTGATTAATAAGCTTATCGTCAACAATGTTATAAATCGGTGTTAAATTATCATAATAAGGAATTATTTTTGCTTTACCTTGTGACCAGATTATTTCTGAATTTGTTGCTTCAAGCAAGTTATCTATAGTGTCTTTAGCTTGCGACTGTGAAGTAAGCGCGAGCGATAGTAATAATGAATTTGTCTTACAGTAAGTAGAATAATCTGACCAATCATAAATATAAGGGACAGGGAATTTGCAAGCATACGTTTGATTAGTCATGATTTCATAAATGATATCACGTGGATTTGCGTCTTTAGCTGTATACTGGACACTAGCCGAAAGAGCAACGTAATAAATCCGTATATTCAATGGATCAACGCGATCATACCCATCTGTACGGTCATCAAAGTTAAACGTATAAGTATAAACACCGGTTCGCTTATTACCATATGTGTCGGTATCCTGCGTAATCGTATAAAATCTTGTATCAAGCAATACCCATCCAGAACCAAATACGTATTCATATACACCGCTATTTGAAGACCAGTTTGAAATAGTAATAGTCTTCTGGAATGCATATTGTTGATATAAGTTTGTTGTTGGAGTCGCTTGCTGATTCTGGCATAGTCCGTAATATTCAAAATTATAATTTTGTAGGCTTGCGCTATCACCTAAATCAAGGACACCAGCAACATAGGCAGTCCCTGAATATCCTAAAGCTCTTTCAGGGTGGTTGGTTAACATATAGCCCCAAGCAGACTGACCAACAGAGCCATTAAATAATGTCATTCCTTCGCCGCCAAGGTCAGTTATACTACTACCCTTCCATATCTTTCCTATGTTAGTACATTTACCTTCGCCTAATGCGATTGCTGCTGCTACCGTATATGTATAGGTTGTATTAGAGGACTTGACACTACCGCCCTTTCCACCTGAAGTGGTAGTCGTGGTATGCGCGATAGCTGTGTAATCATCATAGTCTATCAGTGTTCCTGATACTCTTGTTGTGCCAAAAACTAAATTGATAACCGCGCCATAACTGGATTGAGTCACATTAAATGAACTTATGCGGCTTTCGGTTGATGAAACAGAGCTACTTTTAAAAAGGCCACCCATTTAATAATCACCGCCTTTTGGGCAATAAAAAAGGGACTCAATTGAGTCCCTAATCATTCCAACCATCGAAACTATAAATTCCTACTTCGAATGGTTTAAACCCTTTTCTATTTGACAAAGTAACTCCAGTTTTAACATGGCTATGAATTATAAATTCTTTATCACAACATAACGCGGCATGGTGTGGAACAAGAGAACCCTTCATCTTATAAACGATGATATCTCCGACCAAGGGCTCTCTATTAACTTCATGGCAATATTCTTTAATCTTGTTCAAATACATAGGAGTGGCACAATTTGCCGCTATGTCTATTGGATATGTAGGAATTTCAATATGTGGTAATAAGCCAACATTTTCAAAAACTTGCAAAATAAATAGGCCGCAATCAGTTCCTGCGCCCTTTATTCGGCCCCCGCAGTGGTAAGGAGTTTTCTGCCATGTAAGGGCTTCTTTAATTATCGCTTCACGTTCTAATTTTTCTTTATCAGTCATATTATTACTCCTTTCATCAGAGGAGGGTATCAGGAACGGGAAGAAAAGGAAAATCGCGAATATGTGTTAAATTATTGTAGGCCGCACAAGCCGCAATCGTTTTTGCACAGCCAGGATAAACTTTAAATGTATCGCCTGCGCTTACGGTAAATAAGAAAGGTGAACTAAGATTTATAGTTCCTCCTGAATACGTTTTGATTGTCCGTGTAACGCCTGAATTTTTGCCTGTAAGGCCAATAACTTTACCCTGAGTAAAATACCCGTCTGCCTGCGATAGTCCGCTTATAATCGAACTCTGTGAGCTTCCTGACTGTGCTGCACAAGTAACGGCGAGTGCTTCTATATCAATCGTGCACATGGAATCGCCGAACGTGTTAATACAGTTTGTAATGATTAGGTTTCGCGGTATATTAACATTTAATAGTTCCATCGGCGACTTAACAGTTAATTTGCATGATGTTAAACGGCTTTCATCAACATCTATACGGCCTAAGAAACGACCTTTAAGCACATAATCACTAGATATATTAGGCATGATATATTGCCACGGTATAGGCGAAAATAAGCGGTCAATAGACAAGTAACAGTTATCAAATGCACCAGACTTCAAGGCTGTATACCAAGTTACTCCAAGCGCATCGATCTTATCAAACGGATTATAATAAATTGATAAATCAGTCGTGCTTACCTCTGTTCCTCTGACCTCTGTAATATCGCCGTGGTCAATAGGCCAGTGTTGATATACATTCCCACCTACGTTTAAAGTTGTATCATGCCCGGTATAAAGTAATGTGCGGCCTGAATTGAGCCAAAAGACGTATAACTCAGCAATATACCACGTAGTAAGCGACCCGTTCATATGTTGCATAATTAGGTTTTGTAACGCATTGGAGACAACTTTCATAATTTTATCGTCTCCAATTCAAGTTCTTGCAGCTCCCAAGCATCACAGAAAATTTGTTCGAAATCGTTTGTATCTTCTTTGAAATGGCATCTATAATACCAATCTCCACACCAAGTTAATCTTGCTCCAAGCGTGGGGGCCGTAGCAAAAGTAATCATTGCTGCTGTATTCCATGTAAAGGCCGTAGTTGGTATCCCGTTAATAAGAATAATCGGTGTCATAACAAGGCCAAACACAGGTTCAACAAGTCCACCATAGTTTCTAGCTAATCTAAAACTAGTTGACGTTCCATCTCCTACACCAAATAATTGATTGTTTACCTCGTTACTTTCAAATTTAGGGTCAGCGAAAAGAAAATCTTGACCAGCACCGCCCATACGATTATAAAACCCCATCAATGTATGAATATCATCCCGCTGATCATTATTATCAGATAGATACTCAAATACCATTTTCAGCGTGTAATATGGGTATGAATATAATTGAAGAAACTTTGGTATTCCAGAACCTAGCCCTCGTTGCGTAATTGTACTATGGTTTGGCGTTTTGGTTATCGGATAAGTTAATCCGCGCAGAGTGGGAAAAATTAAATCGCTCATGTTATCACCCCTTTCAAAAGGGAAAACCGCCCAATTAGGGACGGTTTTTTTATGTTAATGACTTTTTGCTAAGAGAACCATAGCGAACAGCTTTTGTAACACCTTTTGATAATTCTCTAGTAGTTTGCTTATATATATCGTTTATTCCTCGACTATCAATCAAATTAGGTGAAAAATTACTTTTTATCGTAACCTTATTGCTGTTAGAATTGTTACTGCTAGAGCTTCCGTTGCTACCAAGGCTTCTAATATTATCAGCCAAATCAGGAGGCAATATCATTTCGTTCTTGTGAACCATAGCCAGCATATCAGAAGGTAACTGAGTGGCCCCAATATCGAAGCTGGGAACTGTAATTTGTGATACGGCTGTAGGAGTCGTGTAATAGCTTGACGGGCTTCTGCCAAGGCTCACAGTGCTTGTACTAGTTGATGTGGAAGAACCGCCACCGCCAAATAATGCACTCAAGGCATACATAATAGCCATTTCTTCAAGCATCTGTGTAAGCATAGTTCCTAAATCAGCAAGCACAGATGTTTTTGTTTTAGTCGAAGCGTTCTGTTCGGCTGTATTAACCTTTTGATTCGAAGTTTCTTTTTGAGCATCATTTTGTAGTGTGGTTGTTAATACTTGTGTGGAATTTTGTTTTAATTGATTTGTTAAATTTTGATTGTCAGATTTAGCGTCTTGAGTAGTAGCTTTACTTTTAAGTAATATCTGAGATAAGCTGGTTGTCCATTTTTGTGAAAAGTCAGTAGAAATCTGTTTTGCAAGCGCACTATAAAGGCTTTTAAATATGCTTCTAGCGTTTTCGGAAAACGACTTAGTTTTTGTCAATGTAGCGTCCAAAGCTTCTGACCATGCGTTTTGGTAAGCATTTATATAGGCTATTTGGTATCGGTTCAAATATTCATACGTTTGTTCTTCAGACTCGCGCTTTTTTTCTTCATAACTATTCCAAATATCTTCCAACTTAGATACGGCTTTTAGTGTCGCATCTTGATCTTTTGATAACGAAAGCATAGTTTGAACAGAAGTTTTTGCTTCTTCTGCCGTTTTTGCATTCTGAAATGATTTGTAGGCATCTAGCATAGCAGATTCAGAACCGGACTTTGCGGTTTTAGTTAATCCTTCTTGTAAAACTGGAAGTTGTTGCTGATACTTGGATTCATTAACCGCGTTTTTTGCGTTAAGAGCTTGCTGCGGAGTGATTAAATGAAGTTTTTCTTGATATTCAATTTCTTTATCAGCCATTACTTGCAAAGCATTAATGTGTTTTTTAATAACTTCTAATTCATCTTTTTGAAGAACTTTTATCCGGTTAGCTATTTCTTTATACTCTTCTGTGTCTGCTTTGGTTTTATCAAGCGAACCAGCAGGAGATATAGAAGATTTAAGCATATTCTCATATATCTTTTCTTGATAATTTCCTAGAGGTTGACCTTTTGATACTGCATCTTTAATACTTGCCTCTATTTTATGAACATTGTCTATACCTGCTTCGGTTAATGCTTCTGTTCTAGCATATGAAGCGGCTTGCATTTCTTGATCTTCTTTTTGCTTATCCTGCTGTAATTTAAGGCGTTCAGTTTCATATGCAGGAATATCTTTGCCAACTTGTCCAAGCATTGTTTGAAATAGGTAAAGCGTATCATTTGATTTCCAAAAACGGCCTTGCTCTAAAGCGGCAGTTTTTTCAGCCTGCAATTCTTCTTCATATGATTTTTTCATATCTTCATAGAATTTTTTACGCTGTTTTGCAGGATCTAATGCTTCATACTTTCCGCCTTCACCCATTGCATACTTATCATAAATGTTGCGAGCGTTTTCTTGCCGTTCCGGGTTTTCTGCCCACTCTGGTCGCTCATAGTTCTTAGAAACAGCATAAGCGGCCTCTTCAGGAGTCGTTGGATTAGATGAAAGAATACTGCCCAAAGCACCAGATTCATTATGTTTTAATTCATAATTTACATAAGCAAGCTGTGTATCCATTGACGAAGCATTAGAATAATTTGATGATGCAAAATTTTGCAATCCTTCAAGCCTTGCGCCTGTCCATTGTCCTAGCCCATAAGAACCTGAACCATCTTGTGCGGTAACATTAGGATCCATACCTGATTCAGTCATAAGATTACCGACTATACCAGCAGATATTTCCTTTGAATATCCTTGACTTACAAAATAGTCATAAGCTATTCTTTCAGGTGAATTATCAACTTGCTTCTTGTTTTTTTTCTTTGATGTTGCAGGCGGTACTTCATCTCCGCCTGTAGACATAGTTTGCGGTGTAACATATCCTTGTGTTGCTGCTAATTCTTGTTTACCAAGCTTTAATTTTAAATCGGTAATTTTTTGTGTAAGAGCATTTTCTTCGTCGGTTACATCAGCAGGTTTCCAGTTTTTTAGTCTCTCTAGTTCAGCCTGCAATTTATCGTTATCGTCACCGACTCCAACTATTTTTTTAAAATTATCTTTACCAACTAAATTTTCACCGAATTTATTAAAAGACACTTGAGCGCTTAAATATCCAGCGTACATATCCATAGCTTTTTTTTGAGCTTGCGCTAAATATCCCCACGCAGAAGTTTCAGAACGTATAGTATCTATTCTGTCAACGGCTGCTTGAATTGCATCTTTTGTATAATCTATCTGCTGCTGTTTTAAAGTAGCAAGTTCGTCTTTAATAGAATTAGTTTTATCCGTATGAGCAGATTGTTCATCTTTAATTGCTTGTTTTACATCACTTGATGATTTGATTCGTTCTAATCCATCTTCGCCAACAATTTTAGCAAGTTCATTTTCAGTAACTTCAAGGTCTTTTTTAGTCTTATTTACTTTTTCCTCGTTGCCCTGCACGTCTTGTAATTGTTTAGTTAACTGAATATAAGCATCGCCGAGAGTGCCAATAAATTCAGTCTGCTTTTGCGACATTTCAACTTCTTGTTCTTTTATTGCAACCGCATCTTGATTTTTTTGTTGCAACTTATCTTGTTCAGTTGCTTGTTGGCCAAGCATTGACGCATAATTAGCACCGCCAATAGCCGCAGCTATCAAAGCACCAGTAAGCAAATTTAAACCGCCACTTGCTACCGTTGTTACAGTTGCCCATGTTCCAGTAGCCGCCGTTGCTTCAACAGTTGCCACTGTGTCAGCTTCTTTTGCTACCGTTTCAACACCTATGGCTACCGCAGTAGATCGCGAAGTTGTTGCGTTTGCGTCTTTTGAGACTGAGTTTATGTTTGTTGCTGCTGTATTAGCTACTGTTGAAATCGTATCTGCTGTTTTGGC
The DNA here is from genome assembly GCF_018835585.1 of Pelorhabdus rhamnosifermentans. Taxonomy (NCBI): domain Bacteria; kingdom Bacillati; phylum Bacillota; class Negativicutes; order Selenomonadales; family Sporomusaceae; genus Pelorhabdus; species Pelorhabdus rhamnosifermentans. The sequence goes on along the minus strand of NZ_JAHGVE010000008.1, from coordinate 30,162 downwards.
GGCTTGTACGGTTATCAAGGCATTACGCATACCGGTAATACCTGTTCCTAAAAAGGTAAGGGCTTTATACCCTATATATGCCTCTGCACCTAATTTTGCTATTGAACCAATTGTCTGATATGTACTTGCTGGAATTTGTTGTAACCCCTTGAGGAAATCATTTACTGAGTCCAACATTTCTTTTATGGCAGTTGACAATCCAGAACTTCCAACGCCTGTAAGAACCCCCGTAAGAGATGCCTTGACCTGTTCAGCTTTGCGGGATATAGTATCCATTTGTGCAGCTATTTGCCCTTCTGAAAATCCCGTGGACTGAATAGATAGGTTATATGCTTTTATAAAATCGGCATAATCGCCGAATAAGGCCGCTGCTTTGGACCATTGGAACTTGCCGCCAGATATATCCTGTAAATCTTTTGCCATATTTTTGCTTGTTTCGTGTGTCTTGAGCATTAAATCTGTAATTACGCTACTAACATCACGAAAATGCTGTGTACCGTTTTGATCAAATGTAGTTACTTCAATTCCAAGTGCTTTTAAATCAGCAATTGCCTTATCAGAACGGATACTAGAAAAAATAGATTTTAAGGCATTACCAATATTGGCACCTTCAAGTCCAGTAGTTTTAATCATCGTAGAAGCTAATGCGTTTGTCGTGTCAAGCGATACACCGACAGCATGCGCAGCCGCGCCGCTTCGCATTAACGCTTCTGCTAAGTCCGTAGCACTCGATTGAGCATTATGTGCAATATTAGTCCAAGAGTCAACAATATGGCTTGCGTAGCTTACTGCATCAGCTTGTCTGCCGAATGAATTGATAGTTGATTCAACCGCTCTATTAGCAAGCGTAACGTCCATCATATCAGCAGTCGCTAATTTAGCAGATAATCCAGTAAGTTGCATGATTTCGCCAACATCTTTATAACCGCGTCCCCACAATTTACCAGCTTCGATAATTTTATCAACACTCATGCCGTATTGTTCAGCAATCGTTATAAACTGTTCAGACACACCGTTCAATGCTTGCTGATTATTATGAAGTTGTGGCAATACCTGAACCATACCAGCCATTTGCTTTTCAACATCGGCAATCGTATGAATAGCTTCAAATGGAGCTGCTATTACCGCACCTGTGATGCTGGCAGCAGCCATCCATTGAAGATGTCCACGAACTTTTGAAAGAATAGATTCATAAACCGTCGCTGATTTAGAGGCATCCAATAGAGCTTTTTGATTAGCCTTTCCAGCTTCTTCGGCAGCTTTTTTTTGCTCATTCTCAGCATTTACCCTGCTTTGCATTTGTGACTGAATAAGTTCACTATTCTTTTTTTGCTGAGATTCAATATCTTTGTAATACTGTACATCTGATTGCCTGCTTTGTTGAGCTTTTAAGTTTGATATATATTCACTTTGCTTGGCATTAGTGCTTTCAATTGCTTTTTGAATTTTCTGTTCTGCTTGTAAGGCTGCTTCTCTATTATCCCCAATAGCAGTCTTGAATGACCCCAACCGAGCTAAGATTGAATCATACTTTCCTTTAGCTTCATCAAATGATTTTGTACCAAAGGTTTTTTCGGTTTCTATACGTGCTTCATGAAGTTGAGATTGAAGAGTTTTATATTTTTGAGTAGCACTTTCGGCGGCTGATCCAGCCTCGCTAGTTTGTTTGGCAAGAGATGACGCAGATTCTTTTGCACTTTCAGTTGCTTGCTTAATAGAATCGAATGATTTAGAACTTATACCAGCTTTTTCAATATCATCTGTCATTTTAGAAAAGATAGAAGAAACACCATCAGCTGAACTCTGAATATTTTTAAGCAGATCACTTATACCTTTTGTAAGGTTACCATAATCTGCCGAAACTACTACTTTGTATTCACCAAGATTATTTGTATCAGCCATTTATGCACCTCCTTTACCTTTTCTTACTACACCACCGGACATACCAAACATTGCTTTAAATGCTTCCAATTGTTGCGATTCAAAAGCAAATCTTTGCTCTTTTGTTAAACTATCCCAATTAGAAGGGTGAGGTTGTCCACCATCATTACTTGATTCGTATGAATCGTTACCAACATTATTTTTTGTTCCGCCTTTAACTTTTGCCGCTCCTTTGCAGTAAGCATCAAGTGCCATCTGTATAACAGTTCCAGCAGGCGGATTATCAATCATATATTCTGTAGCACAGTACACATCAATAAAAGACATTTCCCATTTTATATATTGCTTTGTATATCCAAAAGCCGCAGACAATGAAGTATAAAGCTTAAGAGCCTTTAACTCTTTAGGCTCTTCATAACTATCTTTTAACTTTTTGCTTCTCCTTTTGCCTGCGGTTCTACGTTTTTTTCTTTATCAATTGATACCATTTCTTGCACACGAACTTCACGGTCAATAAGAACGCCTGCCGCTAAAATGACATCTACAAGTCTTAAATTTTGAATAAACTCTTCTTCATCAATATCTGGATAATTACGTTTAATAGCTAACATAATAAGTTTTCTAGCATCTTTTAACGTTTTTCCAGTAAAAGGATTCAATAAAGGATTACCATGCATAGCATCTAAAGAGCGAGCAATGTCAACAATTTTAATCATTGCCTCATAATCTTCGTATGCAATATAAGGTAAATCTGGCATGATATAGGTTTTATCACGAAAAGAAACTTCCGTCCCTTCAAATTTTACTGTTGCCATTTATAATCAACCTTCTTATTTGCAAAATTAAAGCCCACCGCAAAGGATGGGCTAGTTTTATTTATTGTGCTGTAGCATCGTCTAAATAGAGATATCCTAAAATATCAGCAGATGTAGACATGGCCTTTGCTTCGAGCGAAGGTAACATGAAATCTTCCATTTTAGCATTTAAGCTAGTTCCTGCCGCCATCACGCGAGGAAATACAACATGTAATTGCACTCCTGCAAGTTGTGAGAAAAATTCAAGTTGGTAAGGTTTTTGACTTCCCATTAAGTTGTTTTTAATAGTAATAGTTGAGCCGGTATCCATATTGTAGTTGTAAATTACTTGGACGTTGTGTCCGGCATCAGCAGCGGCAAACGTGAACGTATTAATCGCCTGTGAAGCTGTAACCGTTCCGCTAGATACTACGCCAGTTCCGGTATAAGTAGCGGCAATAGGAGTATGACCATCACCAGCCGTAGTTTCGGTTAATGTAAATGTTGCATTGAGTTTCGCTACCGTATAAATTGCATTTACGGTAGCGTTAGCAGCAAGAACTGTCTGAATGTTTGTTACGGTGTCCGCAATCGTAGTTCCTACATTAAATTGAAGCCCTGTTGCTCCGCTTGTTTTTGCTGTAAGCGTTACACCGCCAACAGTAATGGTATCGTCAGCCGCAAAATTTGTTGTTACTGTATAAGTCATTGCACCGGCGACAGTAGACTGAGCAAACAAAAATTGTCCAGTGGTCGGAGTGCCGGAAGTAATTTTTGTCATTGGAATTGCAAGTGATGGATTTGTTACATCGTAAACAACCAAAAGTTTATTAAACGTACCGCTGTCAGGAATAGTACCAAGTGAAGCCGTGTAAGGACTAGACGAAGGGACCGCTAAAACAGGTGCAGGGTCTATCATCTTAACAACGCCTGCCGATTTTGTACCATTTAAGAGCAAATTAATAGAATCAGACGTAATCTCTGCAAATTCTCCTTTAATATCAACGGAACGTTTACCAGAAGCAATGTAAATAGCATCTTGTCCACGGCCATATAAGTCTTTAAGATTTACCTTAAAATCCATTGAAAAACTCTGCAATTGGCGATATTCAATAGAATTACCATCTTGCGTAGTTGCCACGGATCTTCCTTTATCAAATTGAAACATTTAGGACATTCCTCCTCGTTTTTTACAATAAAAAAAGCACCATATTAGGTGCTTTTTAAACTTGTCGAATTCGACCATATTAGGCATAAATTAAATTTTGATTCGCATATATCAACCATTCAGACATAAAATAATGAGTCTGAGTATCACTGTCATATAACGGACATTTTGTTCCTGGAAGTTTGCGGCAGGTTACTAACCCTTTTGGGGCCGTTCTGAGTGTATCAACAATCATATTTAGCAAATACGCCACATCGCTGTTTTTTGACCAACCATGAATATAATAGCGGTCTTTATCAAAAGGAATACCGCCTTTCAATGCACCAGAACTATTGGAACAAATCGTAATTGCCGGATACACAGGATTAGCAACCGAATTAAGATATGACGGATAAATGGCCTTACTGCTGATTCCTGTATCTGCGTCAGTCCATGTGCCAATAAAAGAAGCCAGCTCCGTATTTGTTAGGAGTTGACTTCGAAGTATGGCTATAATGGGATCATAGTCTTTAACTTGCATAGGCGTTACCTTCCTTGCGTAGTGGCAATAATTCCATCAAGCGATTGATTGAACCCTTCTCCGATAAAATTACGAGGCCGCTGCTTTGATGTACCAGTTATTAAGTCGCCAATGTAAGGAACTTTATCCTCTTGCACTCCAACCTCAACAGTTGATTGCACCATGTTGAGATTTTCTGACTTCTCAATATTGGCAAGCAATGTGCCACTTTGTGAATGTACAGCATTGTCAGGGTGTGGACCTGAGTCAACCGAATAGCGTTTGCTATATGGGTGCCCCATGTCTGCTAATTGTTTCAACGTGTGGTCAGTCATAGCAGCGTGATTCTTGACCGAATCCTCTACAATAGTTCCAGAAATGGCAAGCCTAGCATTCATCTTACCTGTTTCAACGGGGATGATTGCGCGAATATTGGCTAGGACGCTTTGTAATCCTTCAAGTTTGGCAGGCATCTACAGCACCCCACCTTGGAGTTTTATTTTTTGATACGCTATCTGATTGTAGTTCTTCACATTCAGCACCTTATATTTACTGCTCGTCGACAAATCAGTAATAATGTCCTTTTCCTTTATATCTGACAGGTTGCAGTACATTTCAAGCGTAGTAAGTACAGTGGAACCAGAGGTGGTAACTGTTACGTCGCCCTTGTCAGGGACTAGCGTACAAGGCATAGAAGCTATTGTAATCCCTGTTTGTGTTACTGGGCTACCATCTGGCTTAACTCCGGTTACTCTTGTACCTGTTATGCTAACTGAATCGTCCATAATAACTCTGGCAAGTAATACTTGTCTGTGATTAAACCAATCTTTAGGCTCAATAACTAAATAAATATCGTTGCCATCAATATACCGTGTGTTGTAATTAGCAACATCATTAGTAAAAAATTGATGTGAGTTTTTATACGGTAACCCGATACTATTAGCATTGGTTGTGCGAGTTTTTAAAGGTTGTAAGTCACCGGAAATAGTACCGCTATCCACCCATACCTTATTTACTACTTTTTGAACCGTTAAGGTTTTGGTAATGGGAATTTTAACAGTAAACCGCATAATTACCAGCCACCTTCGTTGTCCATAATCCCTTTTCTAAACGCAGGTTGGACAAGGCTTGTATCCGATTGTAAAGACCGCCTATCAGACACAGTAGTTCCGCCAGCATACGGAATTGCAGCAATACCAGCATCAAAATAAAGCGAATCAGATAAAGCATTGTAATGATCTATTAATTGACCGTATTTTGTCTGTACATCACCTACTGTTTGGTCAACCAGCCGCGCATATTTAGCTATAATGTTTTGACACGCAGCATATGCTGCCCCGTTAACGCTTGATTTTTTAGTCAGTAGATAATTTATTTCTTCGTCTTGCAGTAATGGGTCGCTACTATCGGTATCCCCAATTGAAAATCTGACAGCATCTTTTAAACTTGTACTTGGATCGCCGCTATATGTCCATGGCATTCTTAATCCTCCTAATCAGAGGAGTTATTTTTTATTTTTAGCGGCTTCCTCTGCTTCCTTCTTTGCCGCTTCTTCTGCTTTTTTGGCCTCTGCATCAGCCTTAGCCTTTTCTTCTGCCGCCTTTTTAGCGGCTTCCTCTGCTTCCTTCTGCTCATAAACTTTGATTTCTTCTTCTGTGGCATAAGTCAAAAAACGGTATTCAATCATTTCATGCAAATTTATAAAAGAAGCAGCACCGGGTACAATATCGCCCGGCGCATAATCTTTACCTTGACAGGTAATATGTTTCAATGCTTTAAATAACATCGCTCATGTACGCCCCCAAGTCTTTGCATACTACCTTACAATCAAAGTACATTTCTCCTTCAACCTTGTATGCTTTAAGGTCTTGATTCCACCATTTGCTGATTGCAGTACCGTAAGCGCCGGAACCCATTAATCCAGTCCACGGGAAAATATAACCAGCAGATGGAGTTTGAAGTCCAGGAGAATCAGGCGCATACGTTAATAATGCACGATTAGATAGCTGAAATCCAGTATTGGCAGTAGCCCCTTTGGCAGCCGTATTTACGACAGATTCAGCAATAACAAGTTTCTTAATATCAAAATATTGAGCTAAAACAGAAGTAACCTGACCAGGATTAGCAACCATTACGTACTTAATATTATCCTTAATCGCCGGGTGGTCAAGCAACGTGCTATAAACATCATAAGAAATAGTGAGAGTGTTAGGCTTAAATCCGGTAGTTGATAAAATTAACTTTTTCAAATAACGAATATCCTTACCAGGAGTAGAACTGGAATAATCACTCCATTTGATAAAACTGGTTCCAGCAGATGGAGAGCTAGCAACGCCACCGACATTAGTACCCCACAAATTAGCGCCGAAATATTTTGTAGCAAATATCCGCTCTCTTGCAAGCAACATTTTATGAGTTACAAAGTTCGTTGCGTCCTCAAAAGGCTTTAACGGCGAATCAGAATTTGCTAAATCTTCATCAGTTACTTTCTTATTGAACGCATAACGGCGGCAGAAGTAAGACGGCGTATTGTCAATATCGTAATCACCAGTAGCCGATTCAGTACCAGCGGCCCGTTCTTTTGCTTCATCCCTCATAAAATCGTCTTTATCATAAACAAAATAGCGATCAGATTTTTTCTGTACATCTACATTAGGAAAAACCTTATCGGCAACAAAAGCATCACTGCTTTGAATATAAGCCACGCTTAAATTAGTTAGCATAGAATCTACATGAGTTTGAGAACTCTTAGGCATTTATATATCACTCCTTGTTTTTAGGCAATAAAAAAACGCCCACTAAAGAGTGAACGTTAACTATCGCTATTTACTTTTATTTTTACTTTAACAATACCGAATGTTGTTCTCCGGCTGCACCAGGTTCCAACGCAGTAGCAACTATAACATCAGTAGCGGCGGCAATAGGAACTAATTTTCCGGTTGCGTCATTGGTCAAGTTGGCAGGCAACGTTACCGTCGCACCGTACACCGCACGACTAATGCCGTCGGTCATTACTTTAATTGGTCTGCTTGCTAAATCACCATACTGGATAATACCAACGCCACCAGCCGCGGCAGTTGTTTGCGTAACAACTAATCCAGAAGAATTAATAGCACCGACTAAAAAATCGCTGGACGATAAATCTGCACCAGCGTTTAAACTTATAGAAATGCCTTCAATTTCAGTAGCCATCTAATTACTCACCTTCCTTTTCGTATTCGGCATACAATTTTGGATTTTCTCGCAAAGCTTTAGCAAAAGCCTGTTCTTTCGTGCATTTATCTCTTGCTTGAATCTCCTGCGCTTTGGCTTCAATTTGTTTAGTAATATCATTATCTCCTTCACCGTCAGCACCTAATTCGGCAAATAATTTTCCTGCGGCAATCTGCTCATTAGCGGCGGCTAAAACAGATTCAATTTTTGCATAACCTTCTGGGTCGGTTTCCGACAAGCTTTTAAGTACCGGGCCAATTTCCTCGGCTTTAATTCCAATTTTGTCAAAGCTAGCGGCCTTTTGAATAAACTCTTTTGTTTTGGCTTCATCAGAAGCTGATTTTATCTGTTCTTGCAGTTTATCATTCTGCTGTTTCAACTCGATATTACTTTTTTCCAGTGCTTCAAAACGTTGTTTAAATTCATCAGACATTGTAGCCTGGACTGTTCCTTCATCTTTTAGTGGCATCTTGCCATCATCTCCTTTGGTTGTAGAGCTTGTGTTTAGGTCTTTAGGTTCGTTGTCGGGGTTAAACAAACTTTTCAAAAATCCTAAAGCTTTTTCTTGAAAGGTAGGTTCTTCAAGCATCTTTAATAATTCACCCCCCTTCAAAGCAAGAGGCTTATCATTTGTGCTGCTAAACAAAGACTGGATTTTGTCAACAGGAACGTTTTTAAACGCTTTTGCGTCAAATGACACGCCATTACAAATAAAATTATCACCAGCGATTGAAGCTGAAATATTAACGGCTTTTTCAATTTCATCACAAAGCCCTAAATCTTTAGCTTCCTGTGCTGTCAGCCATGTTTCAGCATCCAGTAGTTCTTTCAGCTTTTCATCCGAAAGCCCAGTTTTTTCACGGTAAATAGCCATAGAACTTTCGCCAATTTTATCTAAGTCACCCGCCATCTTTCTAAAATCATTTGCATTGCCAGCCATTCGACTCCACGGGTTATGAATCATTAGCATTGTATTACTCGGCATTACCATTTTATTGCAAGCACAAACGACAACAGAGGCCATACTAGCCGCTAGACCATCGACATATGCAACTGTCTCGGCATTACAACGCTTAATCATTGATGCAATAGCATGACCAGCGAAAACATCACCACCGGGACTATTGACGTAAATATTTAGTGTTTCAATGTTTCCCAAAGCGTCCAAATCGGCTTTGAAGCTTTTTGGTGTTACTGTATCACTCCACCAACTAGATCCGCTTGCAATTTCTCCATATAAATATAATTCGCCAACGCTTTTGCTTTTTGCACTGGCTTTAAATTCCCAGAACTTAGTATCTTTAGGCATTACCATTCTCCTTTCATGGATCGTTTTTCGTTTTGGTATTATCATCCGCATATTGTAACTGTGGATCTGATGAATCTTGCTGTTTTGCTTTCCTCGCTGCCAAACCATTCTTAATTTGTTCTTCTGTCATTCCGGGCAAATGAAGTATTTTGGTCAATACATGATTAACTAATGCCACATTTGGGTCTTCGGGAGTACCCATTAATGGAGCACCGGCAGCAGAGAAGTTATTTAAGAACTGACCTAATACGCCAACATCAATAGAATCAATATTTTCGTGAACTAATTTAGGCAATCCGGTTAGTCCAGTAAATGAATTAAGCTTAAACAACATCGGAACTGCCTTGTTATTCAGCGTTTCGCATATCGTGTCTAAAATAGAGCCGATTGCTGCTGAGAACATCTTCGTTTTATCAACTGACAAGGCCATAGAACCGTCACCAGTTTGCCCAAGAAAAATAAAATCGGCTAACACTGTCATTGCAATGCGCCGATCATAACGTTCAATTATTTTGCTTGTATCGAATTGGCGGCGGCTGCTAGATGATACTAATTCAAACGAATAGCCAGTTTTTTTACCTTCTGGTGTATCTTCAGCAGGAAAAACAACTCCCTCGTTAGAATCACGTCGAATACTTGTTACCAATTGTTTATAAGACTGCAATGCCTTCTTTTCGTCTTCACTAGCATTAGCATCAAGCATTTGTGGCGGAACTTTTACGACCGGCAAACCTGCTAAGTCACGCTCAATGCCGATAGCTTCAATTTCTTCCATACGCTTTTTGAAATAGTAAGAACGCCACGCATTACGAAGAATTGAACGGCCTTCAGGGTTATTCTTAGGCGAACGTGTTCTAAACAGCACCGACTTACTAAACGGAATAAACCGTCTTTTATAATCAGGCGGCGAGTTCTGCCACATGCCTAGCAGATCGTTATTCGGTGCAAATTCCCATTCTAAGAAAGTTTCTTGCGCTCTAAGAGCTATTTTGCGAAATCCTATGCGCCCATCGTTGAATTTACTTTGTGTTGTCGGATCGCCAGTATCGCCCATGCGCTTTTTAAATACTATTTCATGATAGGCCCAACCAAATGGGAGCATAGACAGCGCATCACATATCAATTCGTGAAATGTCATTTCCATATCCTCAAACAGGCATTCTTTTAAGAATTGTGCCGCATGGGTGTCTGCTTCTTCGTCGCTTGCTGCTTCTGTATTCCAAGGAGCCTGTCTAATGAGCATTTCAATAGCAAATAAAAATGCGCCAACAATAGCATCATTGTCGCGCATCTCTTTATACCGTTTTACACCATTTAAGCCACGCAAATCCTTAAGCCATTCTTCATCAGTCCAACCAGAAAATCTCTGCAAGCCTGAAATACCGACTTCTGCCATTGGAGTAACGGGTCTATTAACTTCCGTATCTGTTTCTGCCATGTTCTTCCTCCTTTCTTACGCCGTCCAGTAGGATTCTTTTTCGATGGACAAGGGAGAAACGATGTGAATTTTAGCCCCTGTTTGTAATTCAGTAAATGAGTCACTGCTAGAATCTACTCTATCATCATGTGAACCTTCTGGGAAAGCTTCCATTTCGGTAAAATATGCCCCGTTCCACGGTCCTGCCAGAACAAGGACGTTCCCGGCCTGCCATTGCGAACTAAATGGTTCTGCTCGCGTTATTTTATCTCCGGTCATACGTTCGGCTTTAACAACAAATCCAGATAAAAGAGCAATATATGACTGTGCTTGCTCTTTTCCTGCTTGCGCCGGGTCTTGTGGCAAATGAATGTTTACTTTCCCATATTTGGTATTATCTTTTATTGCTGTTGCATGTATTTTTGTACGAACATCAGATGATTGCCATTGGCCCCACACGTTATCAAGTACAATGTATCTTCCGTCTTCTAACAAGCCCATTAAAACTCCGCTTGTGGCATCAGGAGAAGGGTTCTTAGGAGTTGGTATAGTTGCCGCCAAATCCCATGCCCTAACTACTTTTACCAAATTACAAGGAATACTAGGCACCACCTGAACTTGATCTTTTCTGAAATATAATCCGCTTGACGGCTTTATCTTCCAGTTACCATATAACAAACGGCCTTTTTGCACTGTATTTTGAGCGTTCAAATTAGCTTCATATTGTGGATTTTTTTCCATCATAATTTTATTGTCATATACACTTGATGCTATAAACGTAAATGATTTAATTATTTCTTTTTTAACCCCATATTGTTCAACTAATTCCTGCTTTGAATTAGCCCATTTAAAATCATCATCTAAAACAATAAAATATCGTATTTTATTTGACCGTTCTTTAATTGGAAAACCATTTTCATCAATATACCATTCAATTAATCTTGCCACGAAACTATCGGCATCAGGGTTACAAGTTGCAATAATTCGGTTTTTTACACCGCTATTGCTTCTATTTCTACTCATCATATACATAAACTGGCTACGTTCAAAGTGGCATAATTCATCGAACGCTATAACTGCAATCTGTGAACCATCCCAATCATGAACATTATCCTCATATTGTAAATGGGCAAATGTAACTTTTGCCCTTGAGGGAAATTTAATTGTTGCCCTTGGAGATTGTACACCAATGCCACCTTTAAGACGGTAAAGGTTTGTAGCTTCATCCCAAAGACCGCCTTCACCAAATATTTGAGTTGACGTTCTACGAAAGATAACAGCACCATAGCGGGGATTATCTATGTCTTTTAAACAAGATAATAGTAAGGCATACGACTTGCCACCGCCTGCCGCCCCGCCATATATAGTAATATCAGCCGTAGAATTTAAAAAATCGGTTTGCGGCCCGGGTTGCGGTTGAAATGCTTTATTTGATTCTTTTACCTTTACTTCTTTTTCAAGTAAGGCAATATATTCGTCCATTAATTCTGATTGTGTAGGCACAATATCACCAACTTTTTTCAACAAAAAAACACTCGCTAGGAGTACGGTATTATCTACAGGAGTTAAATCTATTCGATTGAAAACTCATAGCATCTTTCATAATGTCTTTCTCCATCTGCTCAATCTGTTCTTTACTGAGATACGGATTAAATTTCAGTTCAACAGAAGGCGAGTCAATTTCATCCTTTTCCCCTACGCTCAACTGTTCTTCAATATCGCACAGTACATCATGGCCGACAAAAGCCTCGTCTGAGCCAATTGGATATTCGGCTCTTGTGATAATTTCATGCAGAGTAGCGGCATCACATTCGCTTAGTTCGAGGATAATAGTTTTGCACATACGTGTTCACGCTCCAATATTCATATTAAGGCATAAAAAATAGCCGCCCTTATCGGCAGCTTCGCAGACTTTCTATAATGTAATTATAACAGGCATTTAAGCCGTTTTGTTCGGTAAAACTTCTGTTTTTTGTCGGTTATTTATCTGCATATCTTCTTTTTGCTCTCCAAAATTCCTCCATGGCAATAAATCACGGTATTTTTTCACTACTGCATTTTTCAAACCATAAAATTTGTCTTTTTCAATGTGCATATACACTTTTACTTCAGTCATTGTATTCTGTTCAAAGAAATATAACTTACAAAACTCTTTCAAATCAGCTTTTAAGCTGTCGTATATAATCTCGATAGCTCTTGCACGTTTCATGTTGAGGGTAGGCTCATTTCGACGCTCTACAAGGTTAAGAGTCTGGTCCGTTACGTCTGTCCCGTGTGGCATACCATCATAACTGGCTGTTCCTTTTGCGAATAAATCTTTCAAGTCCTCTTTATCAAGTTGGGCCATAGCTCTATATGTATAATACTTTTTGATGATTGTCTCAACAGTATTATTAATTTCGTCGTTTGTATAGGTCATCGAATCACGCTCCTATTATTTTTGGACATAAAAATAGCCAACACTCAAATTGAATGTTGACTTGAATTAATCTTTGTTTGGTTTAAACAAATTAACCAAAAACGGAAATATTTTTTCAACCGGACTTTTACCATATGAATTAATCTTTTCTTGTGATGATCCATATCCAGTATATTGTAATTGACCATTTTCATCAAAATAATCATTGTTAGAAATAAATTTTATCATCCTTCTACTGCCTCAATCGTTATGCAGACACGCTTTCCTGCAAACCTGCTATAATCACCATCTGCCATTTTTAAAGTAACATTGGACCCGCAATCACCATTAATCTCTATATCGTTTAGTGTAGAACAAAATCGATTAGTCCTAATTTTAACGCTGTGTACAAACATTTCATTCTGTAACTTTTTCAAAAAAACTTCCCCCTTCTCATACGATTCAAAGAATACCTAGCGCGGAGTTGACCGCTTCTAGCACCTCTATGCGGCGGATTCTTTACGCCTAGCATATTGAAGATTACCAACCAAAATATTGCCGCGAAGAATACTAATACTAGCATAATAGTCATCTCCTCATAGATTCATTTTAGAATAAACCTTTTCGTTAAGCTCATCTTGTGTAATGCCTATATAACGCATTGTAATAGCCTGTGACGAATGATTAAAGCAACTTTGCAAATATCCTATGTCTACACCTCTACGCCACGCATGATAGCCAAAACTTTTTCTAAGAGTGTGAGTACCTATATTTTCAGTAATTCCCACCCAGTCAGCCGCCTTATTAAGAATCCGCCATGCTTGAACTTTTGATATTGGCTTGCTGTTTCCTTTAGCACTAGGGAAAAGCGTCCCTGTGGTTAACCCCGCGGCTGTCAAGTAATGATTGATAGCTTCTTTACATGTATCAGATAAAGCAAACTGTTTCACTTTACTCGTTTTTTGTTCTCGAATAGTTACTATGCCGTCTTGAACATCTTCAACGGTTAATTTTAATAGGTCAGATATACGAAGCCCCGAATTAATACCAAGTACAAACATAAGATAATCACGCTCGTTGTGTTCGAGAAGATATTCTTTCATATCATTGAGCTGTTTCAAGTCTCGAATCGGTTCTACTGTAATACAACTATTTTTAGCTGCTCCCATTATCATAACCTCTTTTATATGTAATCTTTCTATACTCATTATTACATATAAAGATTAGTAATGCAAGGAAATATATTAATTATTAACAATTATTTTTTAAATATTCTCTACAATGGTACAGCAAATTAAACAAAATAAAATTTCCAGCGTACGCAGCCGGAATAAAGTTAATATTCAATCCGTACCTTGCGGTATAGGTGGAAAGCGTAGCTATGTAGCTCTTAGGCTCGTACTTTGACCTGTAGTTATGTTTGATAATATCATCATATCCGCCAGATTCAATCATGAGCAACATCCTGCAGCCGTGTGATCGTATTAATTCAGATTCGAAACGCAGACGATCAGCGGTAAGATTGTTTGCCAGTTCATCCAATGAATTTTTCCGCTCAATCGCTATCGTGTCAGTAAAATATGTGTCACGCATAATGCCTAAGTCGGAATTAACCGGAAGCATAGCCGTGTAATCACCGTAATCTAGTTTGCGACTAATATGCGGGACTTTATGTTTGTCTAAGTAGTCAGTAATATGCTGATTTTGATTTTCACGAGTGTCTATGATGATTGTTATGGACGATAGTAGGCTTTTAAGCTCGGTTTCTGTGTAGTGATATCTCATTTTCCTTTTTCCTCTCTGTATTTGATACTAACAGGCGGTTTATAGGCACAATTATTAAATACCTTGGCATCGTTTATATCACGCATATTTTTACCGAAATGAACAACATTCGAATTAAGCATAAAATGGCAAGAACAACCTATTCCGCGGTTAACTTTAGCAATCATGCCCTTTTCACAAAGCCGATCAAGGATAGATTCAATATGTTTCCTGTCAGTAGCAAGCAGTTTTGCTATTCCGCTGCACGATAGGTTCTGACGTGTTTCAGGGTGGACAATGTAAGGGCTTTGCCAATCCAAAAAAGAAAGTAGGCTCATAAATAAGCCTACTTCAGTAAAATTCAACTTTTTCTTTTTTATAATGTCTTGCCAGTTTGTAGCATACACCTTGTAAAAATGTGCTTGTTTGCCTTGCGGTGGCCTTGCATATTCGCCATTTTTAGTTTGTTTCCAGTGCTGATTTATTATCTCGCCTGTTTCGCTATCTGTAATAGTTACAAATTCTTTATTGCCGGACCTTTCGCTGCTAACAAATACATTTGTTTGCTTTACGTTTTGCGTGTTATCACCTTCTAATTGATAATAATACGATGTAATTGATAAAAACCTGGGGGGATATGACCCCAACACCTGGGGGGATATGACCCCAGGTCTAAAATGGCAATCAGACTATATTTCATAAGGATTCAAATGCAATTAGTCGCAAATTTATTTCTTAATCTTTTGTTCAGTTTCTTTTTTGTTTAAATTATGCTATCTTCAATTACCTCTATTGAAACACGAACTGTTTTACCATCAATTTGCTTCATGATGAACAACAAATTGTCAAAATATCCATCGCTACCTAAAATAAAGCAACTTTCATCAGTAGTCCTTACTCTGCCTTCAAGTGTTTTTTCACTCATGATGGAGCTCCTTTGTACTGTAAATTTGCTTCACGTATAGAGAAATATTTATAATTTTTTTGAAGTAGCAAACCTATGACCAAATTGTAATTTTTGGGAAAACGGTGGGGCGGGTTGCACGTAAGATATTGTTATAGTCTAGGTGAGTGAGGGATAGCAGCGATAAAGGGACTCCTACTGCCCCACAATTTTTGACGGGGCGGGGTATAGCTAAACGGCACCATCCGCCAATAAATATAGCTATATCTGCACGCCAAATCAGGCTCTACATTGCACATACGTAATCTAATATGTAAAAGATTACATTATAAATGCAGTAATATCAACGTTTGTTAAACATCATTATCAATTATATCTGAAAGTCCGCCACACACACACAAATTAAGGCTCTACACTTACATCTATTGCCAATTGAGACTGTAGTTCTTTGATACGTTTTAGCCTGTCATCGTCGCTCATTTCTTCAACTTTGGCAGTAACATCTATTTGTTTGCGGTCAATGAGCATGCCCGCTGCTTTCATATACAATTCTAACGCGCGTGTCTTATCGTGGAAGCGCGTTTCTTTTTCGACGATCTCACCGCCATCCTTCGTGGGTGTTACTTTTACTTTAACCGATTGCACTGCCGCTAGATCATCTTCACTTGCATCCGGGTTTATCCCTCCATCAGCCATTAGTACTCTTGCAGGGTTTGCTCTTCCAATTCTGCCCAATTCTCTAATCGCTGTATCTGCGTTCATACCGCTTCTCTTTCGCCTTTCAGCAAGTGCAACTTGAATGTGAGCGTTAACGTCTGGGCGCGCATATACTCTGCATCCAAGGCTATCGGCATTGGCTACACTGTACCCTGCTCTGATGGCAGCATCCTTCTTGTCTAGATCTATGATGTATTCCTCAACAAACCGTGCTTCTCGGTCGCTTATCTGTGGTAGATTATCGCGACTATACTCTTGATATATCAATGCTGGGTTAGTGTCCTCTAATTGCTTAGTAACGATTGGTACTAATAACTCTGTAGGTCTTGTCACGTCTAGCTTCACAGGCTCTTGCTGTATATCGCTTTGCATATCAATATCGCTACCTTGTATTGTATCTGCATTATCATTGCCGTTTTGCATTACATCTGCATTATCTAATTTAGTCCAGTGCCTAGTTCGCCAACTATTTACACATGCTTTGCTTACCTTATACTTTTTAGCAATATCATCATATGTAAATTGTCCGGTCTTATAATCTTCATATGCCTTTTCCCAATCTTTTTTTACTGCCATATTATCACCTGCTTACCATTTGTTTTAATACAGAAAACACTTTCTTAATTGGGCTTTCACCATTTTGCGGCAAAGACTTAATCAATCTGTCTGTTCGCCCTAAATTCATGTTTAAATATTGTTCATACGTCATCCCGCATCTGCATGTTAATGTACGAGGATCAAATTTATGAAAGACATGAATAGTATCGTTACTTAATGGCTTATCTGTCATAACATATTCACCTACTACCTTATATTTTTATCCGCCTTAAACTCATCTATCGTCTGGCAAACATATTGAAAGACTCTCTCCTCTGCTTCATCGCGCTCTTTATCTCTCAATGCGTGTTTGATAATGTACACACTTCTAAGGTTAAAGCAAAACACTATGCCTTTGCTCATCTTCTCGCCTACCTTTCAAAAATAATAAAAGCGCCCCAAAAGGACGCTAAAATAACAATATATCTATGAATAAATACTTTACGTTTAATCTATAATATGGTATAATGTAATTAATCCAAAGGAAAGGAGTGATTGAATGAGTGGATGATAAGACAGGGTTGATCATTCTAGGAATTGTTGGGGCAATCTTAGGAATAATCAAGATGATTCTTGAAATACTTAAGAACGTTCTAGAAATCCTAGAAAAACTAAAAGCCCACCCAAAACGCCAGCCGGTCAAGCATAAGCGTAGAGGATGAGCCACAGGGGAGGAAAACCTCCCCAACCCTAATATTATTATACCGCATCATTCGAAAATTATGAAATACTTTTCAGAAATTTGTTTTTGGATTGTTGCTATCGTATGGCTATTTAACAGACAGTCATTATCCGGTGATACCTTACAATCAATTACTGATATTGCTTTAAGTTTAGCTGCTTTATTGACTCTTTATAGATATTGGAGGCAATACAATGCCAAAAGGCGGTAAACGTGAAGGTGCTGGCAGACCGTCCGGCACTCTTCGCCCATCCGGGAAAAAGGCCCGTAACTTCCGGCTAACCGACGAAGAATACGAAAAAGTTAAAGAACTCATTAAACAGCTCAGGGCTACAGCAAAGTAGCTCTATTTTTCTGCACAAAAAAACTGCCCTTAATTGGACGGTCCTTTTATTCCCCGGCCTACTGCTGGGGCTTTTTCTTTTTTGCGTAATGCTTATTATATACCAATGATTGTTTACCTTGCTCACACTCTACAACTTCCAGAATATCAACTTTCCTTGCTTCCAAAAATGGATTATCTCCACAAATTATTGTGCCGTTAATATCGGAATTTGCCTTGTATACTAGGCTTGATTTACTCTTAACGTACCTTAGACGATCCCGCAAACAAAGTGAATTAACATATAATTGCTCAACCAAACTTTTAACATTATCAGGCGAAGTTCTGTAATTAACTATAGCAGCAATATCATTTTCTACTTTGGCATGATCCCCTATCCATTTCCATTTAATCAGCCATGCAATCATACATTTATTCTCCTTTTCGCTTCCAAACTATTTCATAGCCTAATACGTCTGCAATTCTCAGCACTTTCCAAAAAGGTATAGTCCCCTGTCTCAATTGTCTAGATAGAGAGATAGGCGTATCCGAAGAATCATATGTCTCTTTCAATCTTTTAGCCGTGTCAGATGCATTTGAGCCTGCCCCGGCTATTTCTCTTTTAATGCTATTCTCTACTTGTTCAATTTCGTTTTGTGGTATTGGTTCTGTTCTTGGCATCTCATCACCTCAACCACATTATAAATGTTTTATACATCTTTGTAAATATTTTATCCAAAAATGCATTAAAACCGCTTGACTATTAATACATCTTAGTATAAAATAGAATCATAGAAGATAAACAAGCGGAGGCGGTAAAGATGAAAAATAATACTCACGACTTAAAACGTTTTATTGAAATGATAGTTGAAATAGCACAAGATAAATGCATTTGCTTATCAGAAGAAGATAAAAACACAATTAGAAATTCTGCTAAACTTCTTGCAGAGTGACGGGTGACAAGCCCGGTAATGCTGGCAGGCAGACGGTTACAACCACCGACAGCCAGACCGACAATATAAGGAGGTTTTTAATAATGAAAAACTTTAAACTGGAATTAATCGATAAAACCATAAATCTTTATCAATTGCCATTAACAGAAACTAGAGATGTTTTACAGTGCTCATTTGATGGTTCTAAATGGGCAACAAGTGCAGTCGAAAAGGTTAAAAAATCAACTGATTACCAGGACGCTTTCAACAACCTTTTAGCAATTGCAAGAGATACAAACAGATTACCAGATTCCGCATTTCAAGCAGGCTAAACACCTGCCCTGTAAAGCTGCCAGCGACGGTCTAAAGCCCGTGAATAAAAGCTGATAGCAGGGAGGTTTTAATAATGAGGTTAGACACAAAAGAAAAACGTCAAGCAGCGCGCAAATTGTATATTGATATGTGTAAAGGTGCAACCGTCAACGAACACAAAGACGCTAACTGCGTAATTGTTACTTATGAGGTAAGCAATAAGCCGTATCTTATGATTTTCGACGGAACAGCAGGCAAGCCGTCCAGTCATTACTACTATCGTAGCTTTGAATCACGGCAGGCTGCTATTGAAAAGCATCTTGAATCGCAGAGGTCCAGACTTGCCTATAAAGCTGAACAAAAAGCCAAAAATAAAGGCCAGCTTACAGGCGCAGCGGCAACAGCTAAAGCTATTCGCACTAAACTTAAAGAGGTTTTCCCAGAGGTTAAATTCTTCGTTACTTCTGAAAACTTTGCAGGCGGCGACAGCGTTCATATTTCATGGATTGACGGCCCCGTCACCGAATTAGTAGACCGCATTGTCGGACAATATGAGCAAGGCCATTTTAACGGTATGGAGGATATTTACGAATATCGCCATTTAGACACTGAAAAATTAGGCTGTCCAGGTGCTAAATATATAATGACAAGTCGTGAACAATCAGAAGAACGTAAAACAGAATTGCAGGCTCATTGTCGAAATAGATTCAATCAGTCAATTGAAGAAGCGTTTCAACAAAACTATGAAAACACTTGGTATTACGAAAATCGTTTCCCGGAATGTTGGGAACAAAAATACCAAGATATGAAAGCTGCTAATGATGAAGCAGATCGGGCAGCATATGCCAAGCAAGAGGAAGAACGCCGCGCAAAATATGAAGCTGAACACCAAGAGGAATTGCAAGAGATTTCCACTGTTGCAGAGGTTTTGCCAGAAGTCAATGAGGTTTCAGAGGTTTCAAGTAAAGAAATAACAGAGGTTCAGCAGGAAGAAAAACGCCCACTTAACTCCTACGAACAAAAACTTGAAAATAGGCGGCAAAGGTATTTAGAATTTGCCGCAAACAAGAGGTCTGAAAGCAAGGCCGCATATAATCAAGCCCATAAAATGGCAGAGGTCATTCCATTCGGTCAACCTATTTTAGTCGGGCATCATTCTGAACGGTCTGACCGTAATTACCGCAATAAAATCAGCAATAAATACGAAAAGTCTTTCAAACTGTCTGACACAGCAAACTATTACGAACAAAAAGCCGCTTCTGTTGGTACTGGCGGCATATCCTCTGATGACCCAGACGCAATCATAAAGTTAAAGGCTCAACTCGAACAGGCAGAAAAAGCACAAGAAACTATGAAAGCCGTTAATAAAGCCATTCGCAAAAATGATGATAACGAACTGTATAAACTCGGATATACTGATTCGCAAATTGCAAAACTAAAAATGCCTGATTCTTTAGGCCGTGTCGGATTCGCTAATTACGCATTAACCAATAACAATGCCAATATTCACAGGATTAAACAGCGTATAGAGGTATTAGAACGTAATGCAAACAAGCAGCCTGTAGAGGTTGAATATGACAGGTATACCTACAAAGAGGACGACAACCGCTGCCAGTTTATCTTTGACGGTAAACCAGCCGACAATATTAGGGAGGTTTTGAAACATAATTCTTTTAAATGGTCCCCTAGCCGCAGCGCATGGGTTCGCCAGCTAACAGGTAACGGCAAATATGCCGCCCGTCGTGTCATGGAACAATTAAAAGGTATTGGCTGACCGTTTCGGCGGTTGGCTCTTCCCTACCAAGGAGGTTTTCACTATGAAATTCACCTATCATGCAGAACAGCGAAGGCTGCCAAATAAGGTGGCCTTTTTTATTTCATCAATATCCCATCCTGCCGCTTAGACTTATATCTATGCCTAACCCTGTCGCATAGCGGATTAACGCCATCCTTCATTATCTCTTTCATATCTTCGTTAGGCCACGGCTCTGCATTATTGCAATAGAGGTAATTTATAGAGGTATTTGTTGAATCTTGAGGCGAGGTATTAGCAGAGGCCGTAGAGGTATTTAGTGAGGCATCAGCCACTTTTACTGAGGTTTCAGCTAAACCGCATTTTTGGCAATCGTTGTGCTTGCATTTTCGGTTGTTGCATTTTACTGGCATTTTAAACATCTCCTTTCGTATATAGTAAAAGCCCCGCCGTTTAAGCGAGGCTTAATTTGTTTTATGAGATTAAAAAAGAGCCTTTCGGCTCTTTGATTTCGCAATTAACTTTGTCAAGTTTGCGCTTTTATTAGTTCTGCAGTTACTTTAGCAGCAAAATCTGTCAATACATCCAACCCTTGTTCCAAAAATGATTTGCGTACAACCTCAATTTTTTCTTTACCTGATAGGTTTGAGTTAATACCTAGTTTTTCTTCAACATATGAAATGCCTTTTGAAGTTAACATGGCACCAAAAAGTGTCGCTTCAGGTTGATCATAGGTTCCTATGCACCTTGTTACATCAGCACCATTTATCAATTCTTCATTAAGCAATTTTTCTATTGCTACAGCAAAAATTTCTTCTTGCAACCCCAAGTTCTCGGGGGTTATATTTTCATCCATATTAGGTAGGTCTTTTTGATACTCTACATACATTGCAATTAATACCTTTTGCTTAGTATCGAATTCCACAAGTATTCACTCCCTTTTACCATTTTTATACACAATTCGCTAAAAGGAAACAATTTCCTGCAAAATAAAAGCCTACTCGTTATAAGCAAACTCGTTTGTTTTATGGCATAGAAAAAGCGCCCCGCAGGACGCTAGATATCATTTTTTTTATTTGATCCAATTGTGTTTATAATACTTTTTTCTAATATCTTCAAATTTATTTATTATATTAATTATAGCCTTTTTATCAGGAGCATTAATTACATTCTTTAAACAATTTGACATTGTTTCCTTATCATTGCTGTTGGCATTCTCACAATACGATCGATATATAGCTATAGAATATGCTACAGCAGTTTTTACCTCTTCAATACCAACATCTGAAAATACATCTGTATTCGCAAGTTGAGCCGGATCACCCCATCTCCCAACCATTTCATTCTTACCGACACTAAATGCTTGGCGTATAAACAATTCGTAAGTCGTATTATTATCAATACTATTATTCATTCTAACTACCGCCCTCCACCATTCTATAAAACACTTCAACAAGAAGGTCGTTGGATTTAATTTTCTTCTGTAATTTTTACATTCGAAAATAAAGATTTATTATCAAATAAATCTATATCTTTTAATGCAGTTTTGATATTTTCTATTGTCAAATTACTTGAATTAGTATCATTTTTGATTAAGTATGGTACTTCCATGTGCAAAATATCACCATCAGATAAAGGTTCGCGTGGATCACTATCTTGTTCAACACTAGTTGCAATTTGTTTACTAATTAATCTTTTATTTACCTCTCCATAAAGTTCCATCGAATTAATGTGAAAGCCTCGTCCTTTTTGATCATACCGTAACATAAATTTTATCTTTTTCAAGTAAAGCATCTCCCTTTCCCATTTTCTAACATACTTCGGCAAAAGGGAACAATTTCCTGCAAATAAATTAAAGCCCTGCTGTTTTATCAGCAAGGCTAAATTTTTATCGGCGGCAATTATCAGTACCACAGGGTAAAAGTCTAACACGCTAATGCCGCCTGTTGGCTCATATAGAGCGATCTGCGCTTTCGGCTTAAACCATTCCGGCTGTGTAGTTTATAGTCACTCGCGGACCCCGCCACCGTCTAGCCTCAATTCCTTATTTTTCAAACATCATTATTCATCGTTACTGATAATTTCCGTTTTTAGTTTTTAGGAATCTCGCAATCTGACGGATTCATTTTGCATATCGCCCCATTATCTAACACTAGAAAAACCAGATATAGTTTTAATCACCCGCGATATACCTTGCTGCTCCCTGCCTGTCCGTACATGCCGTAGCATTGTAGCAGCTTACCTTTGATTGTCCCGCCCTGGTCCGCATCGTCGAGAGGCTTGACGGATTCTGTTTGAATTTGGTTGTGGGTTAGGATTTTCACCTAACATAAATGGATGGAATCGAACCACCGACACGAGCGTTTCGCGCCCTGCTCTACCTGGCTGAGCTACATTCTGGATTAGACTTATGTTGACTACATTTGCAACTGCATTCAACTGCAATTTAGCGTCTACCTATTCCGCCACCACAACCATGTACTTGCCCCCGAATAGTTCTCCGCAAAGTACAGTCGCGCCCAAACCGCTTTTAATGAGGTGCTACTCACAACACAGCGCGTCCTACATAAGTAACTGCCTCTCGGTCAATTTCTTACATTATCAGTATAATCCTGAAATCTTGCTAATTGGTCAATGACTATTTAAAAATGTTTCCTCTTAGCAATATTTCATATCTTGCTATGTTGGCAGTATAAACAATTTTGTTCATCCACGCTGTCATAGCTTGCTTGGTTGGCGGATTAATCTCTCTACCATAGCGATAACAGAACCATTCAACATACCGCGGCTGTACATAGTCAACCCAGCCAATGGGTCCCGGCTTATTTCTATTTTTCAATTGATGTGCTGCATCACGCCGTAGCTCAACATACTTTCTGCTTTTCTCTGATAGAGTTTGTTCCATAAGCTCAACTGCCATAATCCAAGTTTTACTCCACTCAATATCTATTAAACCACTTGCCTTATTTGCCGCTGGATTGCCTGTGCTTGTCCCGTGAGGCATACCATCGTTAACTACTGCCGCCAATTCGCTAAACGCCGCACATTGCTCAATATATGACTGTTTTAGATCATAAAAGTTTAAGATCCACTTTAATGCCTCTCGGTTCTGCTTTTTTATATCAATGACTGGTGTCGTAAATCATCCCTCCCCTTTATATCGTTATCCCTTCATTACTCCCAAAGGCTGTAATTTTACCAAAGGTTTAACTAAATCGGATTCATTCCGAATTACTTCTTCAATGTTTTTATAAGCTAATGGACATTCCGATAAATCTAAACCGCCTTTTCTGTTCTTGTTCCATCTGCCAAACACAACGCCATCAATCGACTTATTAGCTTCTTCCTCTGTAAATGTTTTATCTGCTTCAGACCTGCTCATTTTACGCCCCGCGCCATGAGAAGCAGACATAAACGATTCTTTATTACCTAGCCCTTCAACAATATACGAAGGCGTTCCCATCGAGCCGGGAATAATTCCTTTTTCGCCTTCACGCATCCGAATTGCACCTTTACGATGCACCCAAACATTTTTACCAAAATGATTTTCAAGAGCGGCATAATTATGATGAATATTGATATGACTTTCTTCACCATGTCCGGTAACATCATTAAAAATTTCAACAAGCTTATTCATCATATGTCCACGATTGGCATAAGCAAATTCAAGGCAGAAATTCATAGCAGTTAAATATTCTGTAGCAGACATTGATGAAGCAGGTAAAAAAGCCAATTGCCATTCTTTTGGCACCGTAGAATAATATTCAGCATTATGATCTTGAGCTATTTTATTATATAAATCGCATACCTTTTTCCCTAAATTTCTGCTACCGCTATGAATCATGAGCCAAATATGATCATCGTCGCCTTTTTGGATCTCAATAAAATGATTTCCCCCGCCTAATGTTCCTAATTGATATTTCATATTTTCAAACTCTTGTTTGATGATAGGAATATTTAACGGCGCATTATCAAATACACTGCTTTCTTGTGGATTTTGATGATGTTTAAACCCGACAGGTATAACTTCTCTTGCCTTACCAATAATCTGTTTAATTTGTTCCTCTGTAATTTTTGTAGCAGTAGTCTTAACGGCTACCATCCCGCAACCAATATCCACACCTACGGCATTTGGAATTATCACATCATTTGTTGCCAACACTCCACCTATAGGCATGCCATAACCGCAATGGCAATCAGGCATCAATGCAATATGATGATAAGCAAAAGGTAAGTTTGATAAGTTCTCGACTTGTTTAAATGCCGATTCTTCTATTTCGTTAGCCCACGTTTTAACAGGCAATAATCCATTTTTGTATGATCTCATTTTTAATCTCCCCTTTTGTGCGTTATATTGTTATATCGTCGTTACGTGACAATTCCATCACAATTATAAGTTTTCACGTTAATCCTCCCCCTCTTTCCAATCGTCGCAGACTTGGTCTTTTCTGCCAATCAAGCACCTGCCAAATCCGCAATTATCGCATGACTTTGCTATAAAAGCTGGCTCACACGGACCACAATGTCTATAGCATTCAAACTTTGTCTTATGATGGGCACACAGTTTACAATCCTTGCCTACATAATGGTTGGGCGGCTTATCGTAATAATTTCGCCCGTTCGTGCTGTTCTTCAGCTTCATTTCAGCAACATATTTATCTAATTCTTTTTGCTCAACTCCCAATATGGCCAGTAGCGTAAAACACGATTGAATCACGTCCAAGATTTCAAGAATTAATTTATGCTTTGACTCTGATCTGGCAGCATGTACAACTTCAGCAACTTCAGCAACTTCTTCGGCAACATGAAATATTTGCTCTTTCAATGTATTAGTTATGTATTTCCAGCATGGCTCCATTGTTATATTCATTTGTTGTCCTCCGTAATATTTTCAATAAAACATTTGACTCTTTTATAACAATCCGCTTGTATTGTTAAAAATATATCGTGTTTGCTATCATCCCCGTTTAAATCAGAGTAATTTAAATCTTCCATTGTCTTAACATATTTATAAATTTGTTTAACTTGTTCATTCATTTGCTGTCCTCCAATACCACGCGCCTATTCCAAGCTTTAATAGCCTGCTCTTTAGTTTGATAATATCCACTAGACGCTCCGCAACCTCCTTTATTAATGTTGCAAACTACCGTATAATACGCTGATTTACATTCCTCAAAGTTATTACACGCTTCCGTCCCTTTACAATCATCAAATTCAATATTTTTACCCCCACAAAAAGGGCAACTAAGTTTTATATTATTGATCATTTTCCGTCCTCCAATTCTTTTAGTAAATGCGCTATTTTAACTGTTGCAGGATAAATCAAACAATCATGACACCATCCTCTTGTATTTTTAGGTATAACTAAACTTAAATTGCAACCGTTACATACTTCATTTTCTAATGCTTTATAAGATAAAATTAATACTTCTTTCACAACCTCAACCACTTTTTGTTGCTGTTCGATTAAATCAGCTATTTCGTTTTTCCTTGACCAAATTTGACATGATGCACTATTTCCACGTAACAGTTTTATTGCCTCTTCAACTTTCATTTATTTTTCACCCCGATACTTTGTAAGGGCTTCTTTCGCCCTGTCAAAATCACTGCGCCATATTTTCTTTTGTTCTTTTCCCCAAGGATTAACTAAAACCGTGTAATCGTCACAAAATTTTTGAATTAGCTGGTATTCGGCAAATGGCTTCAACGCTTCCACCAGCCCCTGCACCCGTTCTACTGCTTCTGCTGGCGTGGTGTCCAATGCTTTTACCATTTCTGCCGCAATAGCATCTCTTCTGCTGGCAAATTTCAATTTATCTTCAAGTTTTCCGCCATACTGAGCCGCCATTTCAGACATGCACATTAGATCATTGTACTTTTCTAACGCCCCACGCATCACAGCAACCTGCTCTAATAAATCATGTTTATATGGGGGCCTTTCAACTGCAGCATCAGCAAGTTGACTATTAGTTTGTTTAAGATCAGCAACCTGTG
The DNA here is from genome assembly GCF_018835585.1 of Pelorhabdus rhamnosifermentans. Classification (NCBI taxonomy): domain Bacteria; kingdom Bacillati; phylum Bacillota; class Negativicutes; order Selenomonadales; family Sporomusaceae; genus Pelorhabdus; species Pelorhabdus rhamnosifermentans. The sequence continues at coordinate 3,506 of NZ_JAHGVE010000008.1, read as the reverse complement.
CTTGTAATTCTTCAACCTGCGTTTTTAATTGCTTATTTTCTGCAATTATGCCACTGTAAATGGGTGATTTAGAAAACTCCATAAACTGTCGCCGCGCTTCGTCACGCTCTCTATATAGGCGTAATACATCATCACAAGCAACTTTAACAATTCTATTCGCTTCATCGCGCTCGTACTCCGCCACTTCCAGCTTTTTAACCAGTACCAAATTAGTCTCTTTCTGGCTATCAATGACCTGTTGTAATTCAGTATTTTCTTTTTCTGCCGCTTCCAACTTGGCGCGAAGGACCGATACTTCTGTATCATGTGCTGTTTTGCATTCTAGACATTTTCGAAGTATCATTCCTGCAAGTATTGAATTCACCCTATTCAGCCCCTTTCCAAAATATCTGTTTAATTCTTGCCCATAAGCTTTTATTTTGATATTTAGACAATATCTGATATATGGCAATTGTATTAGCTTGACAATTTGGCAACGGGTCAGTAATCCAGCCTTCGCCTAATAAATGCTTAGCTAATATATTTAGGCCCTCTTGGGCATCTGTTGGTTTAGGAAAAATATTATCTTCATAGCTTTTTATTATAGAAAATTCTTTTGCTGTCATTTATCACTAAGCCCCTTTCTTGCACACAGCATGCTCTTTGCCGCTTAATTCATCTTTGATAACAATAAATCTTTTTGATTTTAAACCATCGGCTGTTAATAGGCATCGTTCTTCTATGAATAAGCCAAGATGATTATTTAAACATGCCTGTGCAATAGCATATAAAATTGTATTTAATTCGTCCTCTATTACGCTCACTTTATCCATTTTCTTTCACATCTTGGGTAATCAATTTTATATATTCATCATCTGGAATTTCTTCAAGAATTATCGTATGTTCGCCATAATAAAACGTCTGATTAACGTTTAATTTATCTATTTCCTTCGTAAGATTAGCCCATTGTTTATTTGCTAATGGATCGTCATCATTAAGCAAATTTGCATTAGGTACTATAAAACTAGCCACTTTATATCTATGGGGATAGATAAATACAACTTTATCGCCTTTTAAAACGGCATATATTTTCACTTGCTATTCAGCCCCTTTCATTTGCCAATTAGCATATCTTTTATGGATAACATTACAGCCACAACAATCTTCATGAAAACCATCACAAACACCATACTCGCAATTTAAACAGTTCTTCATAGCCTCAATCTGTTTGCGAAGTTTGGCGTTTTCATCTTTTAAAATTTCGCGTTCTACCTCAATATCTTCTATGCACTCACTCACCGTCAGCACCTTCCTTGATATCATCAGTATTCATATTACGAAGTTTCTCTTCTATTTCTACTAACGTATAACCATTGAACAACCATTTCATGTTTTCTTTGTTGTCAAAACATAGCCAATACCAAGCCCCACCGTCATATCCTTTATCTCTTTCAAGCCAAACTCCATATTTCTTCTCAATTGCTTTTTTACTCACCGTCAGCACCTTCCTTTGGCGGTTCTGGTAGTGGGACATTCGGCAACAAAGACCAATGAGTTATTATATTTTTTATTGGCCTACAACCTCTGCCGTGTGCATTAGGCTCATACCACTTGTCAATTGAATCTGGGTTAAACCAAGTTTTTGTACATCCAAATTCCTCACGCCAACTATTAATTTGTTCCTGCGTTAAATCGTTAAAATTGGCAGGATTAATTGCCGCTAAAAACCATCCACATTTTTTAGGCGGATCCCCCACCGGTATCCACCGCATCAGTTCGCCGCTTTCTGCTAAAGCAAGAAGTTCTTTTGTTGCTTGATCATCTGAGCACGCTGTGTTAATACAACTCCCCTTGAAATATCCATCACTAATAGGGAGCAATTTCACAACTTTTACGACTTGCAGTTCACCAGTCCGTATCCGGTCAAGTACGCTCATCACTATTCCTCCTCTACATAAATAATTAGCCACCTTTTCTTTTTGTCTCAACCAAAGCCCTCGCAATATGTTCTATCGCCCTTTCAAGCATAATGTCCTTCAAATCATTACTATCCAAACAATCATCAAACGGACAAAAATGCAAATGAAGTAATTCATGCACTAAAACCATTTCCATATCGTAAGGATAATAATCATTAACATAATCAACTGGATCAAGCAATTTAATAATGGATAGCGCAGTTGATAGCGTACATCTGCAAGAGCCTAGATTACCAGACATATCTGCATCCGATTGCCTAACGATACTTAACACAACATCCCAATGTTGAAGTCTTAATCTTTCTTGCCACTTGCGGCAAAGATCGCGCAGTTGGTCTAATGTAAGAATATTCATCGTCATTACTGCCTCGCCTCAATCTCCGCTAACCGCTCCTTAGTGATCATTTGCCTTTCTCCTCCGGTTCCTGCTGTAGTGCTTGTTGCCTAAATATTTTAGTTTCGCACTCATCACAAAACGCAGGATTCACAGGCTGCCCCATACATGTACAATCACGACCATCACAACAATACTGCGGCTCATAATCATCTTCAACTTCTATTTCTTTTCCACATGCTATACAATTCCAAGACTTCATGATTGCTCACACTCCTTCCCCAAATATTCTTCGTATTCATCAACATCAAAGCAATTTTTATAAGCTGTTAAATCTTCACCGTTGCCGTCAATAATATCGTCGATATCAATGCAAATGTATGTATCCCTCATGGTTACTTCAAAACCGCTCTCATCAAAATGGCTTGTACCAACTACTTTAACAAAGTCTGTTAAATCATCGAAATCAACAATAACAAACGCTTTGACTTCTCCATGATCACGGTAAAAATGGCATTCGTGAGATTTTAGAAACTCGTATAATTCAACATCTACGGTCATGATTGCTCACCTGCCACTATCTCTTTTTTCAAAATATCTGCAAACATTGGCATAATTGTTTTTGCAAAAGTCATTGCCTCACCGGGATATTCCTTTACACAATCAAATACTTCCCAGGCATCCGGGCAAAGGTCGCTAATTCCATCACTTTCTATAAATTTGGTATAAGTATAATCAGCAGACATTCCTTCGTCTAAATCATTAATAACGTCAAACGCATCTCTTGCTTGTTGTTTCGTGATTTCGCATTCTTTACGCCACTCGATGATTTCCTTTTTCCATTTGGCCACTGTTTTGTCAAAATTAAAATAAGTTTTATCCGATACCTTATTAAGCAAGTACCAATAATCCCGCTCAAGTTCAATTAGAAAGTGCTTGAATGTTTTTCTGCCATGATTAGGCCAACTATAAGCATAATCACCGTAGCTACTATGACAGTTAAATAATCCGCCGTTTTCATCAATCGTGAATATTGCCCATTCACCGCGATTAAATCTTATATCGTATCGCTCACAAGTTGATTTTTTAAACTGATAATCTGGTAACTTTCCTGATTCGTTCACCTTAACCCCTCCAGCATAATATTTCATTGATGGATATCCTTGTGTTCCGTCAAATATCTCAAAGCATCTTCTGCAGCCTTTTTCAACTTC